>NZ_JBSGFD010000159.1:0-20230 GCF_053603215.1 Kitasatospora sp. NPDC004240
CCTCCGCACGAGTGACGCGCGCGGTTGACCCCTCAGTCGCCTACAGCGCCGACCCCCCCCCCCCGGCCGCCGCCCCCCCGGGCCCGCCCCCCCCGGGGGCGGGGGTCAGGCGTCGGGGGTGCAGACGCCGATGGCGCGGCCGGCCTCGCGGGAGGCGCGGGGGGCGTCGCCGGCGCGGATGGCGGTGAGGATCTCGTCGTGGCCGAGGTAGCGGTCGGCGATGAGCTCGGGGCCGACGTCGTGGCGCAGGTGGGCGCGGGTGACCTCGCCGAGGTCGGCGTAGACGGCGGCGAGGACGTCGTTGTGGCAGGCGGCCACGACGGCCTGGTGGAAGGCGGCGTCGGCCTGGACGAAGTCCTCGGCGTCGCCGGAGCGCCAGGCGTCCTCGCGGCGGCCGAGGGCGGACTCCAGGAGTTCGAGGTCCCGGTCGGTGCGGCGGGTGGCGGCGCGGCCGGCCGCGAAGGTCTCCAGGGCCACCCGCAGCTCGGCGACCTGGGACTGGTCGGCGTCGGCGAACCGGCGGTGCATCACCCCGGCCAGTTCGCTGGTGGCGAGGACGTACGTGCCGGAGCCCTGGCGGATGTCGAGCAGTCCGTTGTGGGCGAGCGCGCGGACGGCCTCGCGGACGGTGTTGCGGGCGACCCCGAGCTGTTCGACGAGGGCGGCCTCGGTCGGGATGCGCGAGCCGACGGGCCACTCGCCGGAGGTGATCTGGGCGCGCAGCTGCGCGATCACCTGGTCGGACAGCGGGGTGCGCCTCGGCGAGGACAGCGCCACGGGGACTCCTTGCGGCTTCGGTCGGGGGCTTCAACGGGTGGGTCGGGACATCATGCCAATTCAAAGGTGCGCTAATTCATCCCATCATTCTATGATGACTCCCATGTCACCCGCAGCAGACACCACCACCAGGGCGGAGCGGACGGACGACCGGCCCGCGCCGCACACCGGGCGGCCCGCCGAAGCCCGCAGCAGCACGTACCTCGGCTGGCTGTTCGCCGTCGCGATCGCCGCCGCCGCCTTCAACCTCCGGCCCGCGGTCACCAGCCTCGGCCCGCTGCTCGACCAGGTCCGCGCCGACCTCGGGATGAACCCCACGGTGGCCGGGCTGCTCACCGCCGTCCCCTCGTTCTGCTTCGCGGTCTTCGGCTTCGCCGCGCCCGCGCTGGCCCGCCGGCTCGGCCCGGTCGTGGTGGTCGCCGCCGGGATGGGCGCCATCACCCTGGGCGTCCTGGCCCGCTCCTTCGCCGGCGGCACCGCGGTCTTCCTGCTGCTGACCGCGGTCGCGCTGGCCGGGGTGGCGGTCGCCAACGTGCTGATCCCGGTGGTGATCAAGCGGTACTTCCCGGAGCGGGTCGGCCCGATGATCGGCCTGTACTCGATGGCCCTGTCGGCCGGCACCTCGCTGGCCGCCGCCGTCACCGTCCCGCTGACCAGCGCGCTCGGCGGCGACTGGCGGGTCGGCCTGGGTGTCTGGGCGGTGCTCGGGGCGGTGGCCCTGGTGCTCTGGGCCTCCGTCGCGCTGCTGCGGCGCGAGCGGGGCCAAGCGGCCGGCGGCCAGGCCGTCGAGCGGCTGCCGATCACCCGCAGCCGTACCGCCTGGGCGCTCGCCTGCTTCTTCGGGCTGCAGGCCACCGGCGCGTACGTGGTGATGGGCTGGCTGCCGACGATCTTCCAGGACGCGGGGATCTCGGAGAGCGGCTCCGGGGTGCTGCTGGCGGTCACCATGGTGGTCAGCGTGCCGGTCTCCTTCGTGCTGCCGAACCTGGCGGCCCGCCGCGGCGACCAGCGGCTGTTCGTGGTGGTCCTGGCGTCGTTCGGGATCGCCGGCTACACCGGGCTGATGCTCTCCCCGGCCGGGGCGCCCTGGCTGTGGGCGGTGCTGGTGGGCCTCTCCAACTGCGCCTTCCCGCTGGTGCTGACCATGATCGGGCTGCGCGCCCGCACCACCGGCGGCGTCGCCCAGCTCTCCGCCTTCGCCCAGGGCGTGGGCTACCTGATCTCCATCCCCGGCCCGATCCTGATCGGCCGGATGTACCAGGCCACCGGCGAGTGGTACCTGCCGCTGGGCTTCCTCGCTCTGCTGCTGGTCCCGCAGATGCTGGTCGGCCTGCGGGCGGCCCGGGCCCGGCACATCGAGGACGAGGCCCGGCGTCCGGTCACCGCGGCCGCCTGAGCGGCCGCGCCGAGGACGGCCGTACGGGAGTGGGCCCGTACGGCGGAGGGGGGATCCGGCCGGGCACCGCTGTGGGGGCGGTGCCCGGTTCGGGCTTTCGGGGTGCGAGAATGCCGGTCATGCCCGTACTCGACCCGAACCCCCAGGACGGCCGCAAGAAGCTCGGCCAGCTCGCCGCCGTCATCGCCGGCATCGTGGTGCTGCTGGCCATCGTCGCCAGCGTGGCCGGCAACTTCGGATGACCCCCGGCGCCCGCCGCCCCTCGCGGACGGGGCGCCGGGCAGTCGCGTCTACAGGCCGATGTGGGCTACCTCGGGGCGATCGGCTCGCAGCCGTGCTCGGCGGCCTTGGCATTGGCGAAGGCCCCGAGGATCTTCTCCATGGGCATCTCCACGGGGACGGGGATGCCCAGGGTGCCGTTCACCTCCAGGTGGAGGTTGCCGTTCCCGCAGGGCGCCAACACGGGGCCTCCGGTGACGGTCCGGCCGGTGCCTCGCCAACCGGCGGGCGGCGGCTCCTTCAGCCACGCGGATTCCATGAGTGCCTGGAACCGGGGGTCGAACGAGGCGACGAACTCCAGGGACGGCTTGGCGTCGACGGCCGTGCTCAGCCGGCAGAACCAGATCGGCGCGCCCGGAGCGGAGACCTGCTGGAGCATTGTGGATTCCGTCCCGTTCGGGAAGGGCAGACGCAGCCCCGGGATGCCGCACACCTGGTCCGCGGCGACCTTCTGCGCCGGCTGTCCTGCGGGGGAGAGATGGGTGTCGACGGCGTCGGTGGGCCCGCAGGCGGAGGAGCGGGCGATGGCCGAGGCGTAGTCGGCCGTCAACCGGGCAAGGGCCGAGCGGATCTCGGGATCGGCCTGCTCGCTGGCGGTGATGCCCGGGTCGCTCCTGATGTCGATACCGGGCCGGATCACGTTCACCGCCACTGCGTCGGCATCCCGGTAGGACACGGCCTTCGAGACCTGGAATCCCGGCTGGACCTTGCAGCCGGGGGGCATCAGCAGCCAGCCCGTGTGGTTGCCGAAGGCGCCGACCGGTCCCCTGTCGGGCTGGGACATCGCGGGATGGACCCAGAAGGGGGTTATACGGCCGCCGCGTGGGTCGCTGCTCAAGTGTGTTCTCAGTTTGAGATGGACGGGGTCCTCGCCGAACCTCCGAGCCGAGACGGTGCATTCGGCCTTGGCCTTCGTGCGGTCGGTGGGCAGCTCGCTGCCCTCGGACGTCAACCGCCCCGGACCCAGGACCTTCTGTACGTCGGCGGTGGCGACGGCGCCGTCGCAGAGGCGGTCGGGGGTGAACAGGTTGGTGTAGTTCCAGGTGGCGTAGCCGCCGAGGCCCAGGAGCAGCGCGAGGACCGGGACGCCGATCAGCAGGATGCGCCGGGTACGCCGGCGTTGGGTGCGGATCATCCGGAGGACTTGTTCCGGCCGAGGATCGTTTCAGCGGCGGAGGAGCCCGCGGCCCGGCTCAGAGCCAGATCCGTTGCGATGTTACCGGCCACGGAGTCGCCGGTGCCGACCCCGTGGGCTCGGGCCCAGGCTCCGACCATTGCAGCGTTCTGGTCGGTGTGCAGCACGTACCGGGAGGCCACCGTCTGATTCGCCGTTTTCTCGGCCTCCTTGTCAGCGTTGTCATGCCACTTGCTGACACTTTCGTTCACGAGGGTGTCGGCAAGGTCTCCGAGGACCGGGACGTACCCGACACTGAGGCTGCTGCCCAGGGAGATCCGCTCACTGGTCTCCTTGGCCCATTCCTTGCGGTCGTCCCTCGTGTCGAGGATGACATCGGCCTCGATGCTTTCGAGGGTGCCCAGTGCGGTGCCCACGGACACGGCCAGATTGTGCCGGTCGCCGGCGAAGGTCGGGTTCGGGTCGGCCGACAGTCCGCTGAGGAGTTGCGCGGCCTTGTGGTGCTCGGCGGTGTACAGCATGGCGAATGCCTCGGGTTCTTCGGAGAGACCACGCATGAAGTGGATGAGTGGCTGTTTGTCGGCTTCGAGGTGGCCCTTGTCCGCGCCGGCCGTCTCCTCCTTCCAGCCCGGGGTCGCGCCCAGGACGCTGTGGGTGTCGTCCACGAAGTCGGTGAGGGCCCCCGCCAGCGGTACGCGGAGGCTCTCGGGTACTTCGACGGCCTCCTTGCCGTCGAAGAAGGCGTTGATGGTGCCCTGCATGACGCGAGCCTGTTCAGGGGTGTGCGGGCCGCCCTTGTGCACGGTGCCGACGGGGTCGCCGGTGGTGGCGGCCTCGACGGCGGCGCCGAGGCCGGCGTAGCCGCCGGGGAGCACGACGGTGCCCTCGCGTTCGGTGAGCAGGTACTTGAGGCGCTCCTCGGCGCCGGGTGCCTTCGGGTCGAGGAAGGCGGTGGCGGCTGCGGGGTTCTGGCCCATGAGCCCGAGGATGCCGTCCACCGGGTCGGCGTCGGCGCCCGACGGGATGCCGCTGCCCTGCCGGGCCCAGCGCCCGGGGATCTCCTTGTCCGCCGCGAGGATGTCGGCGCCGATGTCGACCAGGAACTCCTTGCCGTACCCGGCGTTGCCCTGGCGAAGCAGGCCGGTGAGGGTCTGGTAGCCGAGCCCGCCCCCCGGTGCGCCGCCGGGGCGGATCGCGTCGAGGTTCTTGGTGCCGACCTCCTGCAGGCCCTTGCGGAAGTCCTGGTAGAACTGCGTGCTCGGGTCGCGGGTGGCGCCGGCGACCGTGTTGGCGAGGTTGGTGCGCAGCTCGCTGTACTCGTTCTTGTTGGTGCCGCCGCGTTCGGCGATCAGCCGTTCGAGTTCGTCGGCCAGCAGGATGGTGCCCTGGGGGCCGAGCGAGGTGAGCAGCGTCCGGCCGTACTCCGGGTTGCCGGAGTTGGCCTTCATCAGGTTGTTGAGCTCGGCGAGTTCGGCGGGGCTCAGCTCGCCCAGGTCCTTGAGTTTCTTGGCGAGTTCGGCGGCCCGGGCGCCGTCGGCCGCGTCGCCGCCGGCGAGGGCCTGGCCGTTGAAGGTGTTGGCGGTGTCGCCGACCTTCGCGGCGCGGCGCAGGCCGAGGGCGGCGCGCTGGTCGGCGGCGGTGGCCTCCTCCAGGTAGACCTTGATCTTCTGGGCCCACGCCTGGACCCGGGCCTCCTCGCCCTCCCCGCCCGGGCGGTACGAGTTCCGGGCGGCCGGGTCCAGGGTGTACGGATCGAAGGAGACCACGCCGATGGCGGAGACCTTCATGCCGTCCTTGGCCGCGTCCTCGACGGTGGCCTTCAGCTTCTTCTGCGCCGTCTCGAAGTCGCTGTGGGCGTCGGTGAGGATCGAGGCGAGTGCCCTCGCCTCGGTCTGGGCGTCGACGGCCTGCTGCCTGGTCGCGCTGACGTGTGCGTGGGCGCTGGTCGCCGTGGCGCCCTGCCAGAGGCCGGGGTTGCCGGTGACCGACAGCACCTCGTTCTGCAGCCGCTGCTGGACGGCCTCGTACTTCTGGGCCATCGCCGTCCAGGCGGTGGCGGCGGTGGCCAGCCCGGCCGGGTTCGCGTGGAGGACGTCCTCGTAGCCGAGCATGCTCAGGCCCCCCGGGTGAACGAGGTGGCGACGCCGTGCTCGACGTTGAGGTAATTGGTGTGGGTCTGCCGCATCATGCCGGCCTCCTGGTTGAGGCGGCCGTTGAGCGTACTGACCTGCTCGTGCCACTCGACGAGCGCGGCGCGCAGCGCGGTGGCGGTCTCCCAGTTGCCGAGACCCCCGGCGGCGGCGTTGGTGGGGTCGTCGGCGGACCTGCCGGCCGCCGTGCTGTCGCCTGCTATGCCGTCCAGTGCGGTGGCGGCTCTGTCGAGTGCGCCGGTCGACACCTGGGTGTTCGGGCCTGCCATCAAATCCCCCCGGATCTGCTCACGCTTTGTCGATCGTCCGCTACGCGTGACGACGGCAGGGACGCTAGCACGGGGGCGTTCGTGGGGGAATCGTCTTTGGGTCTAGACCTCTCGAACCCCGGGGTGGACCTCCCGGGGGACCCTCCGGAGGGTGACGGGATCGGTGGGCATCGCGCCCCGAAGCGGCTTTTCTGCCAAGCTTGCTGGGTATGAGCGCCGACACGCCCCGCAGGATCATCGTTCTCCGCCACGCCAAGGCCGACTGGCCGAACGGCGTCGACGACCACGAGCGGCCGCTGGCCGATCGGGGCCGCCACCAGGCGCCGGAGGCCGGCCGCTGGATGGCCGACTCCGGGATCAACCCCGACTACGTGCTCTGCTCGACCGCCCTGCGCACCCGGGAGACCTGGAAGCTCGCCGCGCACGAGCTGCCCAAGCGGACCCGCAGGACCGTGTACGAGGACCGGGTGTACGAGGCCAGCCCCGGCGAGATCATCACGGTGCTCCAGGAGACCCCGGAGGAGTACGCGGACGTGGTGCTGGTCGGCCACAACCCGGGCGTGCTCGGGCTGACCCAGGTGCTGGCCGGTGACGAGGGCGACCGCGAGGCGCTGGAGCGGCTGCGGCTGGGGGGCTTCCCGACCGCCGGCGTCGCCGTGCTGAGCTTCAGCGGCTCCTGGAAGCTCGTCGAGCCGGGCGTGGCGTCCCTGGTCTCCTACTGGACGCCGCAGGACTGAGACGGTACGCCGAAGGGGCGCGAGGATCGACTCCTCGCGCCCCTTCGGCGTACCGTCCCGGGCGGTGCCGGCGGGCCGCTACTCGGTCGGCGTGCCGTCCACGGCGTCCGCCGCCTCGACCTCCTCGCGGGTGATCCCCAGCAGGTACAGCACGGTGTCCAGGAACGGCACGTTCACCGCGGTGTCGGCGGCCTCCCGGACGACCGGCTTGGCGTTGAAGGCCACGCCGAGCCCGGCCGCGTTCAGCATGTCCAGGTCGTTGGCGCCGTCGCCGATCGCCACCGTCTGCTCCAGCGGCACCTTCGCCTGCTCGGCGAAGCGGGCCAGCCAGCGGGCCTTGCCCGCCCGGTCGACGATCTCGCCGACCACCCGGCCGGTGAACCGCCCGTCCACCACCTCCAGGGTGTTGGCCGCCGCGAAGTCCAGTCCGAGCTGCTCCACCAGGTGGTCGGTCACCTGGGTGAAGCCGCCGGAGACGATCGCCACCTGGAAGCCGAGCCGCTGCAGCGTACGGATCAGGGTGCGCGCCCCCGGCGTGAAGCGGACCTCCGCGCGCACCTTCTCGGTGACCGCCGCGTCCAGCCCCGCGAGCAGCGCCACCCGGGCGCGCAGCGACTCGGCGAAGTCCAGTTCGCCCCGCATCGCCTGGGCGGTCACCTCGGCGACCTCGGCCTCGCAGCCGGCGTGCGCGGCGAAGAGCTCGATCACCTCGTCCTGGATCAGCGTGGAGTCGACGTCCATCACCACCAGGCGCTTGGCCCGGCGCTCCAGCCCGGCCGCGACCACCGCGATGTCGACGCGCTGGGCGGCCGCCTCCTGGGAGAGCTCGGCGCGCAGCTGCTCGGTGGCGACGCCGGAGACCGCCAGCTCGACCGCGGTGACCGGGTACTTGGCGAGGCGGAAGACCCGGTCGATGTTGCCGTCGGCGGCGGTGATCCGGGAGGTCAGCGCGGCCACCGCGGAGGCGGTCAGCGGGTGGCCCAGCACGGTGACGTGCGAGCGGCCCTCGCGGCGCGGCCGGTTGTCGCCGGTGCCGGAGATGATCTCGGCCTGCAGTTTGAGGTCGTCGGCCCAGCGGTGCACGGTGGCCCGCAGCGCGCCCTCGGCGCCGGGCGAGCCGCCGGAGGGCGGGGTGACCAGGGCGCACAGCGTTATCCGGCCACGGGTCACCACCTGCTCGATGTCGATCACGTCGACGCCGAAGTCGGCCAGCGTGGCGAAGAGGCCGGCGGTGATGCCGGGGCGGTCCTTGCCGAACACCTTGACGAGCAGCGTCCGCTCGTCCTCGGTCCGGGGCTGCGGGGCGGGGAGGGCCTCAGCGGCCGGGGGCGATGCGTTCATGGTGACTCCCACGCTACCGGGCCCGCGGGCCTCACCACGGCACCCGTCTCACGAGACGGACGGGCGCGCGCGGCCACCCGCGCGCCGGACCCCTCAGCGGGCGTACGCCGGGCGCACACCCCGTGCCGGGCGGTGGGCCGGGCGGTGGGCCGGGCGGTGGGTCGGGCGGTGGGTCGGGCGGTGGGCCGCAGAGGGGGGCGCGCCGGGCCGGGCGGCGGGTCGTGGGCGGGCGCCGTGCCGGGCCCCGCGGCAGGACCGTACGCGCACGGCCCCGGGTTCGTTGCCGCCCGGTCACAGTGCGCGGGGGCGACTTTCGTCCACGGGCGGCGGGCTGGAATGATTCCCCCCGTCAGACACACGATCATCGCACCCCCGACGGGGGCCAAAATCGGGGGACCGAGAGAGCGGGGCAGGCGAGAAGTGCCGCAACTCGTCATTGATATCAACGGGCAGCAGCGGACCTTGGAACCGGGGCGGTCCTACACCATCGGGCGCAACCCGCAGTCGGACTTCCCGTTCGACGACGCCAGGGTCTCCTGGCACCACGCCACCATCTCGTTCAACGGGGCGGGCTGGCAGCTGGACGACCACGGCAGCACCAACGGCACGTACGCCGGGGGCGGCCGCACCCAGCAGGCCCAGCTGTTCCCCGGTGCGGTGGTCAACCTGGGCAACGCCGAGAACGGCCCCCGGCTGAGCTTCTCCGCGCCCGCCCAGGCCGCCGCCGCTCCGGCTCCCGCCTGGCACGAGGCCGCGACCAGCCGCAGCGCCAACCCCGCGCAGCAGCCGTGGAACCAGCAGCCGCCCGTCCAGCAGCAGCCGCCGTTCCAGGCGCCGCCGGCGCAGCAGCCGTTCCCGCAGCAGCAGCAGTGGGGCGGGCCGCAGCAGCCTCCGCCGTTCCCGCAGCAGCAGGGCTTCCCCCAGCAGCAGCCGCCGGCGCCCCAGCCGCAGGGCTTCCCGCAGCCGGTCGGCGGCGGCCCGCAGCCCACGATGATCCGCAACCTGACGGCCGGTATGCGGACCGTGCGGATCGGTCGCGCGCTCGACAACGACATCGTGGTCTCCGACCTCCAGGTCTCCCGCCACCACGCCGAGCTGCGCCAGCTGCCGGACGGCCGCTACGAGATCGTCGACCTCGGCAGCCACAACGGCATCTTCCTCAACGGCCAGCCCGTCCAGCGCCAGCTGATGGGCGAGCAGGACCGGCTGACCGTCGGCCACTCCAGCTTCGTCCTGGTCGGCGACCAGCTGCAGGAGTTCGTCGACACCGGCGCGGTCTCCTTCTCCGCCCGCCACCTGACCGTCGAGGTCGAGCACAAGGGCGCCAAGAAGATCCTGCTGAACGACGTCAGCTTCGGCGTGCCGGAGAAGTCCCTGGTCGCGGTCATCGGCCCGTCCGGCTCCGGCAAGTCGACCCTGCTGCGCGCCCTCACCGGCTACCGCCCGGCCGACCGCGGCGACGTGCTGTACGACGGCCGCAACCTCTACACCCAGTTCGCCGAGCTGCGCTCGCGCATCGGCCTGGTCCCGCAGTCGGAGATCCTGCACAAGGAGCTCACCGTCCGCAGCGGCCTCAAGTACGCGGCCCGGCTGCGCTTCCCCGGCGACACCGAACCCGCCGAGCGCGAGCGCCGGATCGACGAGGTGCTGTACGAGCTGCGCCTGGACAAGCGCGCCGACAACCGCATCACCGCGCTCTCCGGCGGCCAGCAGAAGCGCGTCTCGGTCGCCCTCGAGCTGCTCACCAAGCCGTCGCTGATCTTCCTGGACGAGCCCACCTCGGGCCTCGACCCGGGCATGGACCGCGAGGTCATGCAGATGCTGCGCGGCCTCGCCGACGACGGCCGCACCATCCTGGTCGTCACCCACTCGGTGGCCGAACTCGCGCTCTGCGACCGGCTGCTGGTGATGGCGCCGGGCGGTTCGGTGGCCTACTTCGGCCCGCCGGACGAGGCGCTGCACTTCTTCGGGTACGAGACCTGGGCCGATGTCTTCCAGGCCTTCGAGAACTACCCGGACCACGACTGGGCCGGCCGTTACCGCGGTTCGGTGCACTACCAGCAGTACTCCGCGGACGTGGACTCGGTGGCGGCGCAGTCCGCCCAGATCGTCCAGGAGGCGGTCCGCCCGCCCAAGCCGCAGAGCTGGGGCTCGCAGCTGTGGACGCTGATCCGCCGCTACCTGTCGGTGATCGCCTCCGACAAGGGCTTCATGGCGCTCTCCATCCTGCTGCCGGCCATCATCGGCGGCGTCAGCATGGTGATCCCCAACAGCGCGGGCTTCATCTACAAGACGCTGGCCAACGGCAAGCCCGGCTACAACAGCGGGGCCGCGACGATCCTGCTGATCATGGCGATCGGGGCCTGTTTCTCCGGGGCGGCCAACTCGGTCCGAGAGTTGATCAAGGAACGGGCGATCTACGAACGGGAACGGGCCACCGGCCTGTCCCGCTCGGCGTACATGATGTCCAAGATCATCGTGCTGGGCTTCTTCAGCGTGGTGCAGGGCACGATCATCTCGATGGTCGGCTTCCTGCCGCGCAAGCTCCCCGAGCAGGGCCTGATCCTCTCGAACTCGCCGGTCGCCGAGATGACCATCAGCATGATCCTGCTCAGCTTCGTCTCGATGATGTTCGGTCTGGTCATCTCCGCCCTGGTGAAGACCGCCGAGAAGACCATGCCGCTGCTGGTCATGTTCGCCATCGTGCAGGTCGTCTTCACCGGCTGCCTCTTCCAGCTGTTCGACAAGCCGGGCCTGGAGCAGTTCGCCTGGCTGATGCCGTCCCGCTGGGGCGTCGGCGGCGTCGCCACGACGCTCGACCTCTCGCACGTCATGGGTCCGTGGAACCAGAACCCGCAGGCGCCGGTCTTCGACGCCATCTGGGGCCACAACGTCGGCCAGCTGCTGCTCGACTGGTTCATGCTGATCCTGCTCTCGGTGGGCCTCGGCTTCCTCGTCACCCGCCTGCAGAAGCGCCACGAGCCGGACGTCATGCAGAAGGGCTGACCGCCCGCACCACGTCCCGAGGCACCCCGGAAGGGGCGGCCCGCCCGGCACCCGCCGGCGCGGTCCGCCCCTTCCGCGTTCCCGCGTTCCCGCGTTCCCGCGGCCTCTCGGCCCGGCCCGGCGGCCGGGTCCCCGGGCCCTCCGGCCTAGGACCGCGGACCCGGGACCCCCACGCCCCCGGACGGACGCGGCCTCCCCGGGCCCGGCGGTAGGTTGGCGGTATGCCCACCGCGCCCGGCGGACCGAGCCCCGCCTGCGACCCCTGCCTCAGCGGCATCGAAGCCGTCAGCCAGGCGCTGCTCGCGATGAGCCGGCACCTGGAGGTCCGCGAGGTCCTGCGCCGGATCACCGCCTCCGCCCGCGAACTGCTCGGCGCCGAGTACGCGGCCCTCGGCGTGCCGGACGACCACGGCGGCTTCGCCCAGTTCGTCGTCGACGGCGTCAGCGACGAGCAGTGGAAGGCCATCGGCCCGCTGCCCCGCCAGCACGGCGTCCTCGCCGAGATGCTCCACGAGACCGGCCCGACCCGGCTCGCCGACGTCCGCCGGGCACCCTCCTTCGGCGGCTGGCCCCCCGCCCACCCCGACATGGGGGCCTTCCTCGGCATGCCCGTCCTCGACACCGACGCCGCCGAGGACGAACCGCAGGTCATGGGCGTCATCTTCCTGGCGAACAAGCGCGACGGCGGCGGCTTCACCGACCGCGACGAGGAACTGCTGCGGATCCTCGCCGCCCACGCCGCCCTCGCCCTCTCCAACGCCCGCCTGTACGAGCGCAGCCGCGAGCTGACCCTGGCCGGTGAGCGCGCCCGGATCGCCCACGACCTGCACGACGCCGTCGCCCAGAAGCTGTTCTCGCTGCGCCTCACCGCCAAGGCCGCCGCCAAGCTCGTCGAACGCGACCCCGCCCGGGCCCGCGCCGAACTCGCCGAGGTCGCCAAGCTCGCCGCCGAGGCCGCCGACGAACTGCGCGCCGTCGTCGTCGAACTGCGTCCCGCCGCCCTGGAGGAGGACGGCCTCAGCGCCACCCTCGCCTCCCAGGTGCAGGTGCTCGACCGTGCCCACACCGCCGACGTGGTCTTCGCCGCGGACGGCGTGCGCGCCCTGCCGCCCGCCCAGGAGTCCGCCCTGCTGCGGGTCGCCCAGGAGGCCCTGCACAACGCGCTGCGCCACTCCGGCGCCCGCCGGGTGGACGTCAGCCTGGCCGGCACGCCCGCGCGCGGCGCCCTGCTGCGGGTCACCGACGACGGCCGGGGCTTCGACCCCGAATCCGTCCGCCGGGCCGGCCGTCACCTCGGCCTGGCCTCGATGCGCGACCGCGCCGCCGCCGTCGGCGGCACGCTCACCCTGGACTCGGCCCCCGGCAGGGGGACGGTCGTCGAGATGGAGGTCCCCGGTGCCTGACACCACGTCACCGATCCGCGTCCTGCTGGTCGACGACCACCAGGTGGTCCGCCGCGGCCTGCGCACCTTCCTGGAGGTGCAGGACGACATCGAGGTGGTCGGCGAGGCCGCGGACGGTGGGGAGGGCGTCGAGCGGGCCCGCGCGCTCGACCCCGACGTCGTCCTGATGGACCTCAAGATGCCCGGTGTGGACGGCATCGAGGCGCTGCGCACCCTCAAGGGCGAGGGCAGCCGGGCCCGCATCCTGATCGTCACCAGCTTCACCGAGCACCGCACGATGGTCCCCGCGCTGCGGGCCGGCGCCGCCGGGTACGTCTACAAGGACGTCGACCCGGAGGCGCTGGCCGGCGCGATCCGCTCGGTGCACGCCGGGCACGTGCTGCTGCAGCCCGAGCTCGCCGAGGCGCTGCTCGCCGACGACGCCCCGCGCGCCCCCCAGGGCCGCGGCGGCACCCTCACCGAACGGGAGCGCGAGGTGCTCGGGCACATCGCCGACGGCCGCTCCAACCGGGAGATCGCCCGCGCCCTGCACCTGTCGGAGAAGACGGTGAAGACGCACGTCTCCAACATCCTGATGAAGCTGGACCTCGCCGACCGCACCCAGGCCGCGCTCTGGGCCGTCCGGCACGGCGAGGCCCGCCCGTCCTAGCCGGCCCCGCCCCGGGACCTACGGCCGGTCGTCCCGCTCGTCGACCAGCGCGTTGTACGCCGCCACCTGGGCCCGGCGGGCCGTGCGCCACAGCGGGGCGAGCACCTCCCGGCGGGCCGCCATCTCGGAGGCGCTGACCGCCGCGCCGTGGCCGCCGGAGGCGATCGACAGCAGCGCGGCCACCTGCCGGGCCGACTCCAGCACCCGCACCGCGCGCGGCGGGTAGCCGGGGGCCAGCAGCTCGCTGTGCCCGCGCCGGCGGTACGCCTCCAGCGCCCGTACGGTCTCCGGGCCGGCGCCCGCGACGTCCAGCCGGGTCAGCAGCACGGTCGCCTCGCGCAGCCCGTCCGCCAGCTCGCGCTCGGCCTCGTGCAGCGAGGGGACGTCGGCCGGCGGGGTGTCGTTCACCTCGGAGCAGCGCCACAGCACGGTGGCCGAGCGGTCCCCGGCTGGGCCGAACACCTCCACCTCCGGCACCAGCCCCAGCGGCACCCCGACCGCCAGGACCGCCTCCCCGGCCCCCATGGCGCGTTCGTTGAACGCCGCCGGGCCGGTCAGGCCCAGCGGGTGCCCGGGGCCCGGGAGGGCCAGCCGCAGCCCCTTCACCCCCAGCACCCGGAGCCGTCCCAGCGCCCAGGTGAGCCCGTGCTGCTCGCCCGGCCCGTCGCCGGGCAGACCGGTCACCCGGTGGCTCTCGTCGACCCCGAGGACCGCCTCGGCGGCGTTGTCGGGCGGCACCGCACCGGCCAGCAGGGCGTTGCCCCAGGCGGTGAGCCGTCCCGAACGGGGCTCTTCGTACGGATTGTCGGCAGGTGTGACGAGCATCCGGCCAGCCTACGGAATGAGCCGCCATCCGCGTGGCGTAGGTTTGCCCATGCGTGTGCGGCGCACCCGTCCCGTGCCCACCGGCCACCGGGGTAGGCTGCCCGCCCGCACCGACGGCCGTATTTCTGTATTGGGGAAGGCGTAGGCATGAGCGACGTGCTGGAGCTGGTGGACGTATCCGTGGTCCGGGAGGAGCGCGCGCTGGTCGACCAGGTCTCGTGGTCCATCTCGGAGGGTGAGCGCTGGGTCATCCTCGGCCCCAACGGCGCCGGCAAGACCACCCTGCTGCAGATCGCCTCCACCTACCTCTTCCCGACCGCCGGCAAGGTCACCGTCCTGGGCGAGAAGCTCGGCGAGGTCGACGTCTTCGAGCTGCGCTCGCGGATCGGCCTGGCCGGCGCCGCGATGTTCGACAAGCTCCCCGCCGAGCAGACCGTGCTGCAGACGGTGCTCACCGCCGCGTACGGCATGACGGTCAGTTGGCAGGAGCAGTACGAGAACGCCGACGAGTCCCGCGCGCTCGCGCTGCTCGACCGGCTCGGCATGTCCGCCCTCACCGCCCGCAAGTTCGGCACGCTCTCCGAGGGCGAGCGCAAGCGCACCCTGATCGCCCGCGCGCTGATGACCGACCCCGAGCTGCTGCTGCTCGACGAGCCGGCCGCCGGCCTCGACCTCGGCGGCCGCGAGGACCTGGTCCGCCGCCTCGGCGCCCTGGCCCAGGACGAGTTCGCGCCGGCCATGGCCATGGTCACCCACCACGTCGAGGAGATCGCCCCCGGCTTCACCCACGTCCTGATGATCCGTCAGGGCAAGGTGCTCGTCGCCGGCCCGATCGACACCGAGCTGACCGCGCGCAACCTCTCGCTCTGCTTCGGCCTGCCGCTGACCCTGGAGCGCCACGGCGACCGCTGGTCGGCGCAGGGTCTGCCGCTGGGCTGAGCCCCCGCCCGCGCCCGCTCCGGGAACCGGTCGCACGCGCGACCGGTTTCCGCCCCTCCACCTGCGGGAACTGTCCGCCTCGAAGGCCCTTCGCTCCCTAGGATGGACACGTGGACAGCTGGATCTGGTGGCTCCTGGCCGCCGTCGGCCTGGGCATACCGCTGGTCATGACCGCGATGCCCGAATTCGCCATGTTCGCGGTGGGCGCGCTGGCCGCCGCCGGGGTCGCGGGGCTGGGCGCCGGCGTGGTCTGGCAGTTCCTGGTGTTCGTCGGTGTGTCGGTGGCGCTGCTGGTCGTGGTGCGCCCGATCGCCTACCGGGAGCTCAAGAAGGGCCCGCAGATCAAGATGGGCATCGAGGCGCTGACAGGTGCCACCGCGGTCGTCGCGGAAACCGTCGACGGGGAGGGCGGCCGGATCAAGCTCAACGGCGAGATCTGGTCGGCCCGTGCGCTCCACCCGGGCCAGGTCTACCAGCCCGGGCAGCAGGTCGACGTCGTCGAAATCCAGGGCGCGACCGCCCTGGTCGTCTAGGGGAGAGTCCGTGGAACCCGTCCTTATCGTCCTGGTCGTCCTGGTCGTGGTGGCCTTCATCGCGCTGATCAAGACGATCCAGGTCATCCCACAGGCCAGCGCCGCGATCGTGGAGCGCTTCGGCCGCTACACCCGGACGCTCAACGCGGGCCTGAACATCGTCGTCCCGTTCATCGACCGCGTCCGCAACCGCATCGACCTGCGCGAGCAGGTCGTCCCGTTCCCGCCGCAGCCGGTGATCACCCAGGACAACCTGGTCGTCAACATCGACACCGTCATCTACTACCAGGTCACCGACGCCCGGGCCGCCACCTACGAGGTCGCCAGCTACATCCAGGCCATCGAGCAGCTCACCGTCACCACCCTGCGCAACATCATCGGCTCGATGGACCTGGAGTCCACGCTGACCTCGCGCGAGGTGATCAACGCCGGGCTGCGCGGCGTGCTGGACGAGGCCACCGGCAAGTGGGGCATCCGCGTCAACCGCGTCGAGCTGAAGGCGATCGAGCCGCCGACCTCCATCCAGGACTCGATGGAGAAGCAGATGCGCGCCGACCGCGACAAGCGCGCCGCGATCCTCACCGCCGAGGGCGCCCGGCAGGCCCAGATCCTGCGCGCCGAGGGTGAGAAGCAGGCCGAGGTGCTCAAGGCCGAGGGTGAGGCCCAGGCCGCGGTGCTGCGCGCGGACGGTGAGGCGGCCGCGATCCGCACCGTCTTCGAGGCGATCCACCAGGGCGACGCCGACCAGAAGCTGCTCGCCTACCAGTACCTGCAGACGCTGCCCGAGCTGGCCAAGGGTGACTCCAACAAGCTCTGGATCATCCCCAGCGAGGTCGGCGACGCGCTCAAGGGCCTCGGCGGTGCCTTCACCGGCCTGGCCGGCGGCGTCAACGGCGGTGCGGCGGCGGCCCCCAGCGCCCCGGCGGCCACCCAGGTCCCGATCGACCCGACGGGCGGCCCGCGCCCGCTGGACACCGACGCCAAGGGCGCCGCGCGTCCCCGGGTCGACCCCTCGCGGGAGTACCGCAAGATCGACCCCGAGTAGGCCGCCGCGTCCCGCGGTGGGGGCCGGACCACGGCGCCGACCGCGCGGCTCCGCCCGAGGGCCCGCCCCGTACCGCACGGGGCGGGCCCTCGGGCGTCCTTCCGGACGATGTGTCGTACGTCCCGAATTCCGGACCGCCCTGGAAGCGGCCCCGCCGCGTCCGGCATGATCGCCCCGGACAGGACGTACACGAGAGGTGACACATGACGGTCTGGGAGATGGTCGCCGTCCTGGTGGCGGGGGTCGGTGCCGGAATGATCAATGTGATCGTCGGCTCCGGGACCCTGATCACCTTCCCCGTGCTGCTCGCCGTGGGACTGCCGCCGGTCACCGCCAACGTCTCCAACTCCTTCGGCCTGGTGCCCGGTTCGGCCAGCGGCGTGATCGGCTACCGCCGGGAGCTGGCCGGGCAGGGCCGGCGCCTGGCCCGCTTCGGCACCGCCTCGCTGCTCGGCGGCCTGCTCGGCGCGTACCTGCTGATCAAGCTGCCCAGCAGCGCCTTCGACGCGATCGTCCCGGTGCTGATCCTGCTCGCGCTGGTGCTGGTGGTGATCCAGCCGCGGGTGGCCAGGGCGGTCGCCGCCCGCCGCCGCCCCGACGGCGATCCGCACGGCGGGGTGCTGCTGCTTGTCGGCATCTTCCTGACCGGCGTCTACGGCGGGTACTTCGGGGCCGCCCAGGGCGTGCTGCTGCTGGCGCTGATGGGGATGATGCTCCAGGACGACCTCCAGCGGATCAACGGGGTGAAGAACGCCCTGGCGATGATCGTCAACGGCGTCGCCGCCGTGTTCTTCCTCTTCACCTCGACCGTCGACTGGGCGGCGGCCGGGCTGATCGCCGTCGGGTCGCTCGTCGGCGGCCTGGTCGGCGCCAAGGTCGGCCGCCGGCTCTCCCCGACGGTGCTGCGGGCGGTCATCGTGGTCGTCGGCCTGGCGGCGGTCGTCAAGCTGCTCACCGACTGACCCGCCCGGCGCCGGCGCCGCAGGCCGGTGATCCGGCGCACCGATCGACCGACGGTCCGACGAACGGACCCGCCGATCGGGCGAGGAGAGCCCGGATGGCCCTGGGGACGCGGAAGATCTGCGGGCGCTGTGCGGTGTCGCCGACCGCGGACGGCCCGGCCTTCCTATGCTCCTACGCGTGCACCTTCCACCCGGAGTGCACCGCGGCGACGGCCGCCGTCCGCCCCGACCGCGGCGGCGAACCGGTGGCCCGTCCGCGCCGAACGGGCTGACACCCGGCAGTTGGGAGCGGAGCGATGAGGGAACGGCTCACCGAGGACGAGATCACCGCCGGGCTGGGCGCCCTGCCGGACTGGACGCGCGAGGGCGACTCCATCGTCCGCACGGCCGACGCCCCCGACTTCCCGTCCGGGATCCGGGTGGTCACCGCCGTGGCCGAGGCCGCCGAGGCGATGAACCACCACCCCGACATCGACATCCGCTGGCGCACCCTGCGCTTCGTCCTCTCCACCCACAGCGCCGGCGGCCTCACCGGTCTGGACCTGGCCCTCGCCGGGCGGATCGACGAGGCCCTGCGCGCCGAGTCCGCCGGCTGAGGCCCGCTCCGGGGCGGCTCCCGGGCCGCCGCGGGAGCCGCGGAACCGGGCACTCCGGGTGGGCGGGGCGGCGTGAGATGCTGTCAGCCGCACCGCAGACGGCCGGGAGGGACGACACGGATGGCTCAGGACCCCCTCGGCCCCGACCAGCAGCAGGCCTGGTACCCGCAGCAGCAGTACGACGAGCAGTACGACGGCCGGTACGGCGACGGGCACGCGCAGCAGGGCGGGTACCGGCAGCCCGGGTCGTACGACCAGTACGGGCAGCAGCAGCACGGACAGCAGCAGTACGGCGGGCAGTACGCCCAGCAGCCGTACCAGCAGGGCCAGTACGGGCAGTACCAGCCGTACCCGCAGGCCGGCGAACAGTACGGCGGCCAGTACGGGCAGCAGCAGTGGGAGACCGGCCCGGCCGGGCCGACCGGCTACGCCGACGGCGCCCACCAGCAGCCGTACTGGCCGTCCGGACAGCCCGACCAGGAGCAGCAGTACACCCCGTACGTCGTCCGGCAGCCGGCGCCCGCCGAGCAGCTCTACGCCCCGGCGGACGCCGAGTACTCGGCGGACGGCTATGTGGTGGCCGGGGCCCCGGTACGGCCGGAGCCCGAACCGGAGCCCGTACCCGACCCGGTGCCCGTCGCGCCCGCGGGGGCGGCGGCCCGGCGGGAGGGTGAGGCCCGGTCCGGCCTCGCCGCCAAGGCCCGGGCGGCCGCCGAGGCCGTGGTCTCGGCCGAGCACGCCCCCAGCCGCCGCACGCTGGCCGTCCGGGCCGGCGCCGGGGTCGCCGCGCTCGGCGTCCTGATCGCGGCCGGCCTGACGGTCGGCGGCGAGGGCGGGGCGACCTCCGGGACGGAGGCCGGCGGCGGCTCGGCCAAATTCAACGTGGCGCACGCCAAGGCCTGGGCCGCGCAGCCCGCCGAGGCCCTGCCACCGGGCGCGGACGACACCCTGGTCGGCGGCTGGCTGCTGGAGAGCGCGGTGGTCCGCGCCGACAGCACCGGCGTGCGGGCCTACGACCTGGCCGACGGCAAGCCCGTCTGGGCGGTCGAGCCCCCGGCACCCGGCGCCGTGCCCTGCGGGCTCTCGCCGAGCGTCGGCCCGTCCGGACTGGGCGCGGCCCTGTTCCGTCCGCAGGCCGACCCGAAGGCCCCGTGCAGCCTGGTCGTCGCGGTCGACACCAAGACCGGCAAGACCGCCTGGACCAAGCCGCTCTCCGAGACCAAGGGCGGCTACTCGGCCCGCGTGGGCGTCACCGAGGACAAGGTCATCGCCGTCGGCGACGACCACGTGGTGGCCTGGGCGGCCGCCGACGGCAAGGACATCTGGCAGTACACCGGGCAGGGCAAGTTCTGCACCCTCTCCGGCGGGGTCAGCGGCAAGACCGTCATGGTGGCCAGCACCTGCGCCGACTCCACCCCCGCCGACCAGGCCGTCTCGCTGCACGTCGCGGACGGCACGGTCGCCTGGTGGCGCGGCCTGAACAACCAGCCGAAGACCGTCACCGTGCTGTCGGCCGAGCCCGCCGTGGTGCTCACCACCGGCGAGAAGCCCGGCGACGACCGGGTCTTCGCCTGGGGGACCACCGGCGACCCGGCCGCCGAGATCCCGGTCGGCACCGAGGACGGCACCCGTCTGGACGTCGCGCACGGCAGCTTCTCGGCCACCCCCGGCGTGTTCTTCCAGGAACGGACGATGGTCACCACCCTCGCCCCGCCCGGCGGCAACGGGCCGCTCTCGGTGACCGGTTACGACCTGGACAGCGGCAAGCAGCGCTGGCGGACCGCGGTCGGCGAGAAGGGCGGGGTCCGGGCCGTGGGCCTGGACGGGGCCGGGCTGCTGCTGGCCGCCGACGAGCGCACCGAGCAGCCCGCGCACCTCAGCCGGATCGCGCTGGCCGACGGCAAGGAGACCGTCGGCGGCAACTTCCCCCAGGGCACCGGCTCACTGCTGCTGGCCGGCCGGGTACTCACCGGTGGCGGCAAGGTGGTGGCGATCCCGGTCCACTCGGCGAACTTCGGGATAGCGGCGGCCTTCCAGGCGCAGGGCTGAGCCCGGCGGCCGACGCGGCCGTCGACGACGGACCGGGCCGGCCCGGCCTAGACGAGTAGTTCCGAAGTCGGCTGGCTTTGCTGGTTCTGCTCCGGACACGCAGGAAGGGTGTCCAGCATTCGGGTTGTGACGACCGAAG
>NZ_JBSGFD010000160.1:0-19826 GCF_053603215.1 Kitasatospora sp. NPDC004240
GCCCCGCCGACCCGGCCGCCCGCCGCGGCCAGCGTTCCGCCGCCGTCCGGCCGTCCGGCCGCCGAGCCGCCGCACCACGACCGGGGCGCGGACCGCACCGGCGAGCGGGTGCCCGACGGCATCCACGCGCTCGCCCGGATCCGCCGGGGCCACCCCGCCCTGCGCGCGATCGTCCTGGCCACCGCGGACGACCCGCACCGCGCCGCCCGGGCCCTGCACGCCGGGGCCACAGGCTGGGTGGCCAAGGAGAGCTCGCTCGCCCGTCTGCTCGCCGTCGTCCGCGGCGTGCTGCGGGACGAGACCCATCTGCCGCCGGCCCTGCTCACCGGCGTCATCCGGGAGCTCACCACCGCCCGCCGGGACCGCACCGAGAGCGAGCGGCTGGTCGACTCCCTCACCCCGCGGGAGAAGCAGATCCTGCGCTGCATGGTCGCGGGCCTCGGCCGGCAGGCCGTCGCCGAGCGGCTCTACCTCTCCCCGCACACCGTGCGCACCCACATGCAGAACGTCCTCGGCAAGCTCGGGGTGCACTCCACCCTGGCCGCCGTCGCGGTCGCGCGCCGGGCGGGCGTCAGCCCGTCCGAGCCGGCCGTGCCACCCGCCCCGCCGTCCGTCACCTCGGGCGTCCCCGGCCCCGGCTGAGGCGGCCGCCGGGCCCAGGGTGGGTGCCGGTGCCGAGCGCGCCCCGCCCGGAGGGGTGTTGACGGTCCGGGGAGTACGCCGCGGCCTCCCCGACGGGGGCTCAGCCGGGGATGTTGTCGAAGGGGGCGACCAGCTGCCGCAGCAGGCCGGCGAGTTCGCCCTGCTGGCCGGCGGTGAGCTGGGCGAGCAGTTCGCGCTCGTGCGCGAGCAGCCCGGCCAGTGCCTGGTCGGCGCGGTCGCGTCCGTCGTCGGTGAGCCGGACCAGCACGCCGCGGCGGTCGTCCGGGTCGGGCAGTCGCTTGACCAGGCCCTTGGTGGTGAGCCGGTCGATCCGGTTGGTCATCGTCCCGGAGGTCACCAGGGTCTGGGTGAGCAACTGGCCGGGGGAGAGCTGGTACGGGGTGCCGGCCCGGCGCAACGCGGTCAGGACGTCGAACTCCCAGGGCTCCAGACCGTGCTCGGCGAAGGCGATCCGGCGGGCGCGGTCCAGGTGCCGGGCGAGCCTGCTGACCCGGCTGAGCACTTCGAGCGGCTCCACGTCGAGGTCGGGGCGCTCTCGGCGCCATGCTGCGACCAGGCGGTCGACCTCGTCCTCCATGACGATCAGTGTATCGGGGGATGTGTCGATGTGAAGTCTCTTGACATCGAGAAATGTAACGTGGAAGCTGCGGCTAGATATCTTGATATCGAGATACTTAGTGAGGCGATCATGACCGAGCCCCTCTGGGACCCCCGGCAGTACCTCCGCTTCGCCGACGAACGGACCCGTCCGCTGCGCGATCTGCTCCACCGCGTCCCCGCGATCCCGAACGAACCCGCGGCCACGATCCTCGACATCGGCTGCGGCCCCGGCAACTCCACCGCCGTCCTACGGACCCGGTGGCCCGCCGCCCGGATCACCGGCGTCGACAACTCCGCCGAGATGCTCGCCACCGCCCGCGCCGAGGGCGAACCCACCGCCGACTACCTGCTGGCCGACGCCCGCACGTACGACCCGGCCGACGCGGCTGCGGACCTCATCGTGTCCAACGCGACCCTCCACTGGCTGGAGGGGCATCTGGGGCTGCTGCCCCGCTGGGTGGCCGCCCTGCCCGTCGGCGGGGTGCTCGCCTTCCAGGTGCCCGGCAACTTCGACTCGCCCAGCCACACCCTGCTCGCCGGCCTGCGCCGCGACCTCCGCCGGCGCGGGGTCATCGGCGAGGACGTCACCCGCTCCGGCGTCCACGAGCCCGCCGAGTACCTGCGGGTGCTCGCCGACGCGGGCTGCGACGTCGACGTCTGGGAGACCACCTACCACACCCTGCTCACCGGGGAGGACCCCGTCCTGGAGTGGGTCAGGGGCACCGCCCTGCGGCCCGTCCTCGCCCGGCTCACCGACCCCGCCGAGCGCGACGCCTTCCTCGCCGAGTACGGCGCGCTGCTGCGGGAGGCCTATCCGGCCGGGCCGCACGGCACGGTGTTCCCGTTCCGGCGGATCTTCGCGGTGGCGGTCAGGCGCTGAGCGCGGGGTCCGGGCGGTCGGACGCGGGGCCGGGAGCGCGGCGCCGCACGGGCGGGGCGGGTCCGGGGCGGGCCGGGTGCGCAGGGGCCCTACGCCTTGCGCTCGCCCACCAGCTTGGGGTGCCGCTCCATCCCCTCCAGGCCGTGCCAGGCCAGGTTGACCAGGTGGGCGGCCACCTCCGCCTTCTCCGGCTTGCGCACCTCCAGCCACCACTGGCCGGTCAGCGCGACCATCCCCACCAGCATCTGCGAGTACATCGGGGCCAGCCGCGCGTCGAAGCCCCGGGCCTTGAACTCCAGGCCCAGGATGTCCTCCACCTGCGTGGCGATGTCGCTGATCAGCGAGGCGAAGGTGCCGGTCGACTGGGCCACCGGGGAGTCCCGGACCAGGATCCGGAAGCCGTCCGTGGAGGTGTCGATGTAGTCCATCAGCGCGAACGCGGCCTGCTCCAGCAGCTCCCGCGAGTGGCCGCCGGTCAGCGCGCCGGTGACCATGTCCAGCAGCAGCTGCATCTCGCGGTCGACGACCACCGCGTAGAGGCCCTCCTTGCCGCCGAAGTGCTCGTACACCACCGGCTTGGACACCCCGGCGCGCTCGGCGATCTCCTCCACCGAGGTCCCGTCGTACCCGCGCTCCGCGAACACCGTGCGGCCGATCTCCAGCAGCTGCTCCCGGCGCTGCTTCCCGGTCATCCGCACCCGGCCGCCCCGGCGACGGGCCGCCGGGGCGGTACGCGCGGCGGCCGGCGGTTCGGGCGCGGCCCGCGTGCTCGTGCTCTCCCGGCCGCCTGTGCTGTCTGCGCTGCTCCCGTTCACCCCTACATCATGCTGCAGGCGCGGGCTCATGCGGCGCGGCGGGCGGCGATCCGCTGCGCGTCCGGCCAGCGGACGTCCCGGGCCCAGCCGGCCCGCTCGAACCAGCGGATCAGCCGGGCGGAGGAGTCGATCTGGCCGCGCAGCACCCCGTGCCGGGCCGAGGTCGGGTCGGCGTGGTGCAGGTTGTGCCAGGACTCGCCGCAGGAGAGGACCGCCAGCCACCAGACGTTGCCGGAGCGGTCCCGGGAGCGGAACGGGCGCTCGCCGACCGCGTGGCAGATCGAGTTGATCGACCAGGTGACGTGGTGCAGCAGCGCGACCCGGACCAGCGAGCCCCAGAAGAAGGCCGACAGGGCGCCCTGCCAGGAGAGCGTGACCAGCCCGCCCACCAGCGGCGGGATCAGCATGGAGAGGGCGGTCCAGAGCCAGAACAGCCGGGAGATCCGCCTTATGGCCGGGTCGCCGATCAGGTCGGGCGCGTACTTGTGCTGCGGGGTCTGCTCCTCGTCGAAGAGCCAGCCCATGTGCGCCCACCACAGGCCCTTGAGCAGCGCCGGGACGGTCTCCCCGTAGCGCCACGGCGAGTGCGGGTCGCCGTCCTTGTCGCTGAAGCGGTGGTGCTTGCGGTGGTCCGCCACCCAGCGCACCAGCGGGCCCTCGATCGCCAGGCTGCCGGCCACCGCGAGGGCCAGCCGCAGCGGACGGTTGGCCTTGAAGGCGCCGTGGGTGAAGTAGCGGTGGTAGCCGATGGTGATCCCGTGGCAGGTGAGGAAGTACATGACGGTGGCGATCGCCAGGTCCGTCCAGCCCAGGCCCCATCCCCAGGCCACCGGTACGGCGGCCACCAGGGCGGCGAAGGGGACGGCGATGAACAGGGCGAGTGTGATCCGCTCGGCGAGACCCTGCTTCTCCCCGCCGCGGGTGGCGGAGAGCAGGTGCGGGGCGGGATCGGTGTCGAGGGGGAGCGCGGTGTCGGTGCGCGCCTCGCCGGCCTGGACGGTCATGGGGGCATCCCTTGGGGGTGGGGGGAACCTACGTCGGCGTAACCTACGGCATCGTAGGTTGGGTGGGTCGGGAAGGGAATACGGTGCCGGGGGAGCTTCGGTGAATTCACCCACCTGGATGGCTGAACCGGGATCCGCCCGGCGCGGACCGGGTCGCACGCCGCATCACCACCGGGGCCGGGCGCGGGCAGTGGTGCGCGATGGAGGTAGCTGTGGCGCCCCGGTACCCCGTAGTCTTGGGCGAGCGCGCCCCCCGGGAACGGGGAACGAGAGCGCCGGTCCCGGATCGTCTAAGGGCAGGACAGCTGGTTTTGGTCCAGCTTATGGGGGTTCGAATCCTCCTCCGGGAGCACTGCGACGGCCCCCGGTCGTGTTCCGTTCCGGGCCGGGGCCCGGCCTTCCGCCGGTCCGGCCCGCATTATCCTTCGAAGCGCCAGGGGCCTGCGACGTGCGGATATCCTCCCTGGCTGCTCTGCCCTCCCTGTGAACCGACCGAGGAGCCTCCCCCGTGAGTGCCAATTCGCCTGCCGCCGTTGTCGTGCTCGCCGCCGGTGGCGGGACCCGGATGAAGTCGAACAGCCTCCCCAAGGTGCTGCACGAGGTCTGCGGGCGCTCACTGGTGGGCCACGCGGTGGCCGCCGCAACGGAGTTGGCGCCCCGTGAGCTGGTCGTCGTGATCGGCCACATGCGGGAGAAGGTCCAGGCGCACCTCGCCGAGCGGTACCCGGCGGCCCGCGCGGTGGTGCAGGAGGAGCAGAAGGGCACCGGCCACGCCGTCCGCACCGCGCTGGAGGCGCTGACCGCGGACGGGACCGAGCTGGACGGCACGGTGATCATCACCACCGGGGACGCGCCGCTGCTGACCGGCGCCACGCTGGCCGCCCTCGCCGGCGCGCACGCCGAGCAGGGCAACGGCGTCACCGTGCTGACCGCGGTCGTGCCGGACCCGTACGGCTACGGCCGCATCCTGCGCGACGAGGCGGACGGCGCGGTCGCCGCCATCGTGGAGGAGAAGGACGCCAGCGACCTCCAGCGGACCATCGCCGAGATCAACTCGGGGGTCTTCGCCTTCGACGCCAAGCTGCTCGCCGAGGCGCTGTCCCGGGTCACCACCGACAACGTGCAGGGCGAGGAGTACCTCACCGACACCCTGGAGATCCTGCGCACGGCCGGCCACCGGGTGGGCGCCGTGGTCGCCGCCGACTACCGCGACATCCTGGGCATCAACGACCGGCTGCAGCTGGCGCAGGCCCGCCGGCTGCTGAACGACCGCCTGCTGGAGCGGGCGATGCGCGAGGGCGTCACCGTGGTGGACCCGGCGACCACCTGGTTCGACGTCCAGGTCACCTACGAGCCGGACGCGGTGGTGCTGCCGAACACCCAGCTGCAGGGCGCCACCCACCTGGGCGAGGGCTGCGAGGTGGGCCCGAACTCGACGCTGAAGGACACCCGGATCGGCGCCGGCGCGACTGTGAGCAACACCACGGCCGACCGCGCCGAGGTGGGCGAGCTGGCCTCCGCCGGCCCGTACGCCTACCTGCGCCCGGGGGCGAGGCTGGCCCGCAAGGCCAAGGTCGGCACCTACGTCGAGGTCAAGAACTCGGAGCTGGGCGAGGGCGCCAAGGTGCCGCACCTGTCGTACATCGGCGACGCCACGATCGGTGAGGGCACCAACGTCGGCGCGGCCTCGGTCACGGTGAACTACGACGGCGTGAACAAGCACCGCACGGTCATCGGGGCGCACTGCCGTACCGGCTCCGACAACATGTTCATCGCGCCGGTGACGGTGGGTGACGGCGCTTACACCGCGGCCGGCTCGGTGATCACCGCGGACGTCCCGCCGGGCGCGCTGGGCGTGAGCCGGGCGCAGCAGCGCAACATTCCCGGCTGGGTGGAGCGCAAGCGGCCCGGCACCGCATCGGCGCAGGCCGCGGCGGCCGCGACGGAGGGGACTCCGGAGGCCTGACGGGGCGGACGGGAGTCCAAGGGGCGGTACCGGGGCGGACGGTTTCTGCGCGGGCGCGTAACCTTGAGGTCATACGTACGCCACTGGGCTTACCCACTGTGCCCGGGCATACCTACATTCCCCCGACCCCACTGCGCCGTCAGGCCCGCGCCTGCCCGCGGTGCGGACGGGTTCAGCGTCAGCAACGCGAGGAGACGGTGCAGTGAGCGGGATCACGACGTCGGGTGAGAAGAAGCTGAAGCTCTTCTCCGGCCGTGCCCACCCGGAACTGGCGAGGGAGGTGGCGGAGGCGCTGGGGACCGAGCTGGTCCCGACCAAGGCCCTGGACTTCGCGAACGGCGAGATCTACGTCCGCTTCCTGGAGTCGGCGCGCGGCGCGGACTGCTTCGTGATGCAGAGCCACACGGCTCCCATCAACCAGTGGATCATGGAACAGCTGATCATGATCGATGCTCTGAAGCGGGCCTCCGCCCGGAGCATCACCGCGATCCTGCCGTTCTACGGGTACGCCCGCCAGGACAAGAAGCACCTGGGCCGCGAGCCGATCTCCGCGCGGCTCGTCGCGGACCTGCTGCGCCAGGCCGGCGCCGACCGCCTGATGGCCGTGGACCTGCACACCGCGCAGATCCAGGGCTTCTTCGACGGCCCGGTGGACCACCTGTTCGCGCTGCCGCTGCTGGCGGACTACGTCGGCGAGCGGGTGGACCGCTCGAAGCTGACCGTGGTCTCGCCGGACGCCGGCCGCGTCAAGGTGGCCGACCAGTGGTGCGACCGGCTGGACGCCCCGCTGGCGATCATCCACAAGCGCCGCGACATGACCCAGGCCAACACCATCCTGTCGGCCGAGGTCGTCGGTGACGTCAAGGGCCGGGTCTGCGTGCTGGTCGACGACATGATCGACACCGCCGGCACCATCTGCGCCGCCGCCGACGCGCTGTTCGAGAACGGCGCCGCCGACGTGCTGGTCGCGGCCACCCACGGCGTGCTGTCCGGCCCGGCCGCGGACCGGCTGAAGAACTCGCGGGTCAGCGAGTTCGTGTTCACCAACACGCTGCCGACCCCCGCCGAGCTCCAGATGGACAAGATCACCACGCTGTCGATCGCCCCGTCGATCGCGGCCGCGATCCGCGAGGTCTTCGAGGAGGGCTCGGTCACCAGCCTCTTCGAGGGCGTGCACTGACCGGTCGTCCCGCGAAGGCCCCGACCCCCTGCGGGTCGGGGCCTTCGTCGATTTCGCGGCAGGCCGCCGGTGCGGTTAGACTCGTGAAACTGCTCGGCGAGGGATGCCGTGTGCCCGTCTCGCGGGTGCCCGCTCCGTGATCGACGCGCTGCCGGTGCCGGGTTTCCGCGCCTGGCAGAGGTCGTGCGCCGCCGAGTGACCCCCGAACGTACTGAGGGTGTGGTCCCGGCGGTTTTTCGCGTTGCCTGCACCCCCGCGCCATCTTCACGAGGAGTGCAGTCGTGTCCGAGATCCGCCTTGCCGCCGAGACCCGCAACGAGTTCGGCAAGGGCGCTGCCCGCCGCGCCCGCCGGGCCGGCTTCGTCCCCGGTGTCGTCTACGGCCACGGCCACGCCCCGGTTCACCTGAACCTGCCCGGCCACGACCTGATGATGGCCCTCAAGACCCCGAACGCCCTGCTGGTCGTGCCGATCGACGGCAAGGACGAGTACGTGCTGCCGAAGGCCGTCCAGCGCGAGGCCATCAAGCGCACCATCGAGCACGTCGACCTGCTGCTGGTCAAGCGTGGCGAGAAGGTCACCGTCGAGGTTCCGGTCCACACCGAGGGTGAGCTGGCCGCCGGCGGCAACCTGCTGGAGCACGTCCTGGCCGCCCTGCCGATCGAGGCCGAGGCCACCCACCTGCCCGAGGCCGTCACCGTCTCCGTCGAGGGCCTGGAGGCCGGCGCCTCCATCCACGCCAAGGACATCACCCTGCCCAAGGGCGTCACCCTGGCCGTCGACGCCGACGCCGTCGTGCTGCAGGTCATCGCCGCCCAGGCCGCCCCGGTCGAGGAGGAGGCCGCCGAGGCCGAGGCCGGCGCCGAGGCCTGAGCCTCTCGCGAGTCGTAGGGCCGCTGCCCCGGTCGCTCCGTGCTGGAGCGGCCGGGGCAGCGGTGCGTCCGGGATGATGACGGTGAACGTGAGCACGAGGAGCGGTGGGATGAGCGACGAAGCGTACGACGGCCCGTGGCTGGTGGTGGGCCTCGGCAACCCGGGTGAGCAGTACGCCCGGAACCGGCACAACATCGGGTTCATGGTGGTCGACCTGCTGGCGCAGCGGATGGGCGCGAAGTTCAAGGCGCACAAGAGCCGGGCGCAGGTGGCCGAGGGCCGGCTGAGCGGCCGGCGGGTGGTGCTGGCCAAGCCGATGTCGTTCATGAACCTCTCGGGCGGCCCGGTCACCGCGCTGCGGGACTTCTACAAGGTGCCGGCCTCCGCGGTGGTCGCCGTCCACGACGAGCTGGACATCGACTACGCGACGCTGCGGCTCAAGCTCGGCGGCGGCGACAACGGCCACAACGGGCTGAAGTCGATCACCAAGTCGCTGGGCCCGGAGTACCACCGGGTGCGCTGCGGGATCGGGCGTCCGCCGGGCCGGATGGAGGTCGCGGACTTCGTGCTCAAGGACTTCTCCTCCACCGAGCGCAAGGAGCTGGAGTGGTTCGTCGACCGCTCGGCGGACGCGGTCGAGGCGCTGCTGTCCGAGGGCCTGGAGCGGGCGCAGGGCACCTACAACTCCTGAGGGGCCGTCAGCCACGCTCGGCGTCACGGCCGCCCCGGTACGCAACAGTCGTACAACGCTTGGCCGTCCACACCTGATTCGGTGTGAGAACCCTGTGGAGGATCGGATAGCGTCGGGCGGGTACGCGAACGGGGTCTGGGGAGTTCTCGATGCGGAGATTTCGGCCGGTACGGCAGCTGCGACGGGTCCGGGCGGTCCGGCTGAAGCAGCTCGGCCGCCGGGTCGGCAAGGCCGGCGCGCTGGGCACGGCGGGGGCGCTGGGGGCGGCCGGGGTGCTGCTCTCGGGTGCCGGTGCGGCGCACGCCGAGAACGTGGCGGAGCCCGATCCGGGTGTGGTGTCCCCGGAGCCGGTCTCGGCGCAGATGGCGCCGGTGCTCGGCGGCCCGGTCGGCGGGGACGCCGGCCTGCTGGCGGTCGGCGGCGGCCTGGTGGTCGTGGCCGGCGGGGCCGCGCTGTGGCTCAAGCGCCGCCGGGCGGACGCCCCGGGGCAGTGACCCGACGATGACGTGGTGAGGAGGGCCGGTGCCCGGGAAGTCCCGGGCACCGGCCCTCCCCGCGTTCCCCCGTCGAACTCCCCCTTCGAAAACGCGTCCGGCCCGTGTCATCCGTTTCCGCCGGCCGGTGCGTCCAGGGGTCATGAAGCGCGAATCGATGCGGTCGGGGGGCACCACGGACGGTGACCCCTTCGACGAGTTCGTCTCGGCGCGGTACCAGGCGCTGCTGCGCGGCGCGTACCTGATCACGGGGGACCTCCACGACGCCCGGGATCTGCTGCACGACGCCCTGGCCCGGGTGTACGGCAGGCGCGGGTCGATCAGGGACCTGGCGGCGACCGAGGCCTATGTCCGCCGGACGATGGTCCGCACCCACGTCTCCCGGTGGCGCCGGACGCGGCGGGAGGTGCTCACCCCGCTGCTGCCGGACACCCCGGTGGCGCCGGATCACGCCCGGGACGAGCAACTGCACTCCGCCCTGAGGGGGCTGCCGCCGCGTCAACGGGCGGTGGTGGTGCTCCGCTACTACGTCGACCTGCCGGTGGCACGGGTGGCGGAGGAGCTCGGCTGCTCGCAGGCGACGGCGAAGACGCATCTGGCGAGGGCGATGAGGACGCTCCGGCAGGAGCTCACACCACGGAGGGAGACGGTCGGCAGTGGCAGCTGAGGACGCGGGCGCCGGGGGTACGGGCGCGCAGGAGCACGAGGACCGGGAACGGTTCGAGCAGGAGTTGGTGATCCGGCTCGGCGAGCAGGCCGGGGCACGGGAGCTCGCGGGCGGGCCGCCGCCGCTGGCCGAGCTGAAGGAGGCCGGACGGCGCCGCCAGCGGCGGCAGAACGTGCTGCGGGCGGGTGCCGGGGTGGCGGTGCTGGCGCTGGGCGCCGGTCTGCTGACCCAGTTGGGCACCGGGGGCGGCGGGGGTGCCTCCGGTGCGACGGTGAGCGCGGCCGGCAACGGATCGCCGTCGCCGTACCCGGGCGGGCCGGCGGGCTCCGGCATTGTGACCGCCTGCGACAGGGGGCCGAGCGCCCTACGGACACCGGGATGGACCGGGCCGACGAGGGGGGCGCCGGGCGGGCCGTCGGCCTCCTTCTCCGCCTCGCCGGGTCTGCCCTCCTCGGGGGTGACCTCGGGGGCTCCGGGCACCGGCTGGCCGTCGGGGTCGCCCTCGGGCCTGCCCCCGGCGTCGTCGGGCCTGCCCTCGGCCCCGTCGTCGGCCCCGTCATCGGGCCTGCCGTCGGGTTCGCCGTCCTCGGGGACGGCCACCGGGGTGCCGGGGTCGCCGGCGTTCACGGGGACGACCCCGGCCCACTCCGCCCCGGCCTGGCCGTCGTCCGGCCCGTCGTCGTCCGGCCCGTCGTCCGTCGGGTCGTCGGGCCCGGCGTCCGGCCTGCGCACGCTGCCGCCGGTGGACCCGTCCGCCGGGCTGTCGGCCTCGCCGTGGTTCACCCCGCCGGTGGCCTTCTACGACACCCCGGCGGGTATCGCGGGCATGACGGTCGCGGAGATCGGGCAGCGCTACCCGGACCACTACTTCGGCGTCTGCGCGAGTAGTGGTCTCAACACGGTCTACGCGATACGGGTGCCGGGCAGCGACTTCGACGAGGCGGTGCGCAAGGCCCTGCAGGGCACCGCGCCGCGGATCGAGTTCGTGGACGCGGTCGGCAGCAGGCGGGCGCTGGGGGAACTGGCGGACCGGATCCAGCAGGACACCGGGTACTGGGGCCCGCGAGGTGTGACGATCTCCTGGGTGCAGGTCGCCATCGACGGCGCGGGGCTGATCGTCTTCAGCCCGCAGGGCGACGGAGCCCGGGCGGACATCCTGGCCCGGTACGGCCGCCAGGTCGTCGAGGTGCGCCAGGGCGAGTGACCGGCCGGCCCGCACCGACGGCGAGGGCCCCGCGGCGCGCGACGCGCCGCGGGGCCCTTCGGCGTGCGGGACCGGTCAGCCGGTGTTGCGCAGGCCGGCCGCGATGCCGTTGACGGTCAGCAGCAGGGCGCGGGCCCGCAGCGGGTCCTCGTGCCGGCCGGTGGCGACCTCCTCGCGCTGGCGGCGCAGCAGGGCGACCTGCAGGTAGGAGATCGGGTCGAGGTAGGCGTCCCGGACGGTGAAGGTCTGCTTGAGCACCGGGTTGTGCTCCAGCAGCTCGGTCTCGCCGGTGAGCCGCAGGACCTCGCGCAGCGTCACGTCGTGCTCGGCCACGATCTGGTCGAAGATGTGGTGCAGCTCGGCGGGCACCAGCTGCTCGACGTAGTGGCGGGCGATCCGCAGGTCGGTCTTGGCCAGCGTCATGGCGACGTTGGACAGGAAGTTGCGGAAGAAGTGCCACTGGCCGTACATCTCGTCCAGCACGTCGCCCAGGCCCGCGGCGCGGGCGGCGGCGAGGCCGGCGCCGACGCCGTACCAGCCGGGGACGATCTGGCGGGACTGGGTCCAGCCGAACACCCACGGGATGGCCCGCAGTCCGTCCAGACCGGCGCCCGAGTCGGGCCGGCGGGACGGGCGGGAGCCCAGGTGCAGCGAGGCGAGCTGGTCGACCGGGGTGGCGGCGAAGAAGTACTTCGGCAGGTCCTCCTGCTCGACCAGGGCGCGGTAGGCGGTGTGGGCGGCCTCGGAGACCCGGTCCATCGCGGCGTCCCAGCGGGCCAGCTCCTCGGGGGCCTGGCGCGGGGCGGTGTGCAGCGCGGAGGCGGAGAGCGTGGCGGAGAGGGTGAGCTCCAGGTTCTCCCGGGCCAGCGAGGGCAGCAGGTACTTGTCGGAGATGACCTCGCCCTGCTCGGTGACCTTGATCTCGCCCTCCAGGGTGCCCCAGGGCTGGGCCAGGATGGCCTCGTGCGAGGGGCCGCCGCCGCGGCCGACGGTGCCGCCGCGGCCGTGGAACAGGCGCAGCCGGATGCCGTACCGGTGGGCGACGTCGCGCAGCCGGCGCTGGGCGCGGTGGATCTCCCACTGGGAGGTGGTGATGCCGCCGAACTTGGATGAGTCGGAGTAGCCGAGCATGACCTCCTGGACGTCGCCGCGCAGCGAGACCAGCAGGCGGTAGGAGGGGTCCGAGAGCATCTCGTCGAGGATGCGGTCGGCCTCCTGGAGCTCGTCGGTGGTCTCCAGCAGCGGCACGATGCCGATCTTGGCGATGCCGGCGTGCAGGTCGATCAGGCCGGCCTCGCGGGCGAGCACGGCGGCGGCGAACACGTCGTCCGCGCCCTGGCACATCGAGATGATGTAGCTCTCGACGATCTCGTCGCCGAAGCGCTCGAAGCCCTCGCGGATGGTGTTGAAGACGCCGAGGGTCTTGGCGCCGGCCGGATCCAGCGGGGCCGGGGTGGGGGCGAGCGGGCGGCGCGAGCGCAGCTCCTTGGCGAGCAGCTTCTGCCGGTACTCGCGGGGCATGTCGGCGTAGCGCCAGGCCTCCTCGCCGAGCCGGTCGAAGAGCTGGCCGAGCGTGTGGTGGTGGGCCTCGGCGTGCTCGCGCACGTCCATGGTGGCCAGCTGCAGGCCGAACGCCTCGATGGTGCGGATGGCGCGGGCGAGGCGGCCGTCGGCGATCAGCCCGCCGCGGTGGGCGCGCAGCGACTCCTGGATCAGCCGCAGGTCGGCGATCAGCTCGCGGGTGCCCAGGTAGTCGCGGCCCTCGACGTGCGGGGTGCCGTGGGCGAGCCGCTCGCGGGTGTTCTCCAGCTTGAGGCGTACGCAGGTGGCCTTGAGGCGGTACGGCTCCTCGGCGTTCATCCGCTTGTAGCGCGGGCTCAGCTCCGGCAGCAGGTGCAGGTCGGTGTTGAGCGAGGCGAGCAGCTCGACCGAGGCGCCGGCCAGGCGCTCGGAGGTGGAGAGCGAGTTGCGCAGGTCGTCGACGGCGTCCAGGGCGTCCTTGATGCCGTACTCGTGCTGGAGGTTGAGGACGTCCCAGGTGACCTGCGGGGTCACGTTGGGGTTGCCGTCGCGGTCGCCGCCGATCCAGGTGCCGAAGGTCAGCGGGCGGACGCCGTCGGGCACGCTGAGGCCGACCCGGGCGAGCTCCTCGTGCAGCTCCTCCAGGACCTCGGGGACGGCGTCCCGGTAGAGCTCGTCCAGGTAGTAGACGGCGTTGCGGGCCTCGTCGGTGGGCTCGGGACGGGCGATGCGCAGCTCGTCGGTCTGCCAGAGCAGGTCGATGACCTCGGCGAGGCGGCGGTCGGCCTGGCGCTTGGCGGAGGAGGTGCGGGCCGGGTCGGCCTGGGAGCGGCCTGCGGCGAGCTCCTCGCGGTGGATGCGGTCGAGCAGTTCGCCGATCCGGCGGAGCTTGTTGAGGACGCTGCGCCGGGCCGCCTCGGTGGGGTGCGCGGTGAAGACCGGGCGGACCGCCAGGTGGGCGAGGGTGTCCTCGACGTGCTTGGGGTCGGCCTCGTTGAGCTGGTCGGCGGTCTGGGCGAGCAGCGAGCCCTCGCGGGCGCGGCGGATGGCGAGCTCGCGGCCGCGGTGCACCTGCTCGGTGACGTTGGCGAGGTGGAAGTAGGTGGAGAACGCCCGGACCAGCTTGGCCGCGGTCTCCAGCTCGATGTCGGAGAGCAGCTCGGCGGTCGCCTCGCCGTCGGTGCGGCTGAGCAGTCGGACCTGTTCGACCAGGCCGAGCAGCTGGGGGCCCTCCTGGCGGACCAGCGTCTCGCCGAGCAGGTCGCCGAGGCGTCGGATGTCCGCGCGCAGCGCGGCGTTGTCGGCGACGGCGGCGGGGCTGTCCGCCGGGTTGGGGACCGGAGCGGTCACGGCTGGCTCCCTGTGGTGGTGGGGTTCGGCAACGGCTCTTCGTCACGGTGGCGTACGTGTGCCGCGTGTGACACGTGCGGACCGCGCTGTCCGACGCGACCAGCATAGGTGTCAGGGGTGCCACTGTCCGCGAGGTGGCCGGATGGCGGACAGGTTCCCCGGGCGCGCCATGTGGTCTGGACCACTGTTGGTATCAGGGATGTGTCGGGGTCATCCCCGGTGGGGATGGATCTCCTTCCCGCCGTAGGCTGTGGGGTTATGAGCAAGTCGCCTGGGGAGCGCGTGCCGGTCCGGTCGTTCTGGTGGTGGGAGCGGCGCCGGAGCGCTCTCCTGGACATCGCGCTGGCGGCGCTCGCGGCGCTGGAGTGCGCGTTCAGCGGTCTCGCCTTCCTCGCACCCCGGGTCGACCTCGGCCTGGCGGCGAAGATCGCGGTCGCGGCCTTCGGCGCGCTGGCCGGGGCCACCCTGGTGGTGCGCCGCCGCTGGCCGGCGGTGCCGGTGCTGGTGGCCCTGGTGGCGATGCCCGGGATGCTGGGCGTGGTGCTCCTGGTCGTCTCCCTCTACACGCTCGCCGAGACCTGGGAGTGGCCCTCGCGCCGACGGCGGGTGGTGGCGCTGTCCGCGCTGGCGTTCGTCGAGGCGGTCGGCGTGATGCTGGTGACCATGCGCACCCCGGGCGAGACCGGCGTGGAGACCCCGATCTGGGGCCAGGTGCTGCTGGCGGTGCTGGTCGCGGTCGGCCTGACCGTCCCGCCGGTGGTGACCGGTCTGTACCTCGGCGCCCGCCGCCGGCTCATCGAATCGCTCAAGGACCGCGCGCACGGCCTGGAGACCGAGCTGGACCTGCTGGCCGAGCAGGCCCGCGAGCGCGCCCGCCGGGCCCGGCTGGAGGAGCGCACCCGGATCGCCCGGGAGATGCACGACGTGGTCGCCCACCGGGTGTCGCTGATGGTGGTGCACGCCGGGGCGCTGGAGCGGATCGTCGCCAAGGACCCGGAGAAGGCGGCGCAGAGCGCCAAGCTGATGGGCGAGGTCGGCCGGCAGGCGCTCAACGAACTGCGCGAGATCCTCGGCGTGCTGAGGATGTCGGACGAGGGCGCCCAGCCCGAACCGGACTCGCTGGCCCGGCTGCCCCGGCTGGTCGACCAGTCCCGCGCGGCCGGCATGGCGGTCACCCTGACCGTCAGCGGCACCCGTCAGGAGTTCACCGCGGAGGCCGAGCAGACCGCCTTCCGGGTGGTCCAGGAGGGGCTGACCAACGCCCACAAGCACGCCGGCGGCGCGCAGGTGTCGGTGCTGCTGGCGTACGCGCCCAACGGGGTCCGGGTCTCCGTGGTCAACGACTGCCCCGGCGGCGAGCGGTCCGCGGCCGCGCTGCCCAGCGGCGGCAACGGGCTGGTCGGGATGCGCGAGCGGGTGGTCGCGCTGGGCGGCAGCTTCTCGGCGGGACCGGAGGCCGACGGGGGCTTCCGGGTGGAGGCGGTGCTGCCGTCGCGGCTCGCGGTGCGCGCCGACCGGCTGGCCTGAGACGGCCGGTCATGCTCTTGGACCTGGTCCTGGTTCCGGCCCTGGTCCGTTCTTTGCGCGGGGCCCGGCGCGTCGGCCCGGTCCGTTCCCGGTGCGTGGACCCGGGGCGGGTGCGGTGCCCGGTGAGGGGGTCGCTGCGCTCAGCGCGGGTCGTCGGCGGTGCGCAGCAGGGCGGGCGCGGTGCCGAGGACGAGCGCGCTGACGGCCTGGTCGATGCCGTGGCCGAGGAACCACTCGCCGGCGTGGTCCAGGCTGTAGACCCGGCCCTCCTCGTCGACGGCCAGCAGCGCCTGCCCGAACCGCTCCTCGCCCAGCGGCGCCAGCCGGGTGTCCAGGGCCCGGCCGAGGTCCGCCAGGGTGCGCGGCTGGTGCAGCCCGCGCAGCGGGTCGATCAGGAACGGCGTACGGGCCAGTTCGCGGCCGGGGCCGGCCAGGTCGAAGGCCAGCCCGCCGAACTCGGCCCAGGCCTCCACCGCCGCCGGGAACACCGCGTGCCCCGCGCCGGCCGGGGCGCCGTACCCGACCAGGACGTCGGCCCACTCCTCGGCCTGGCGGATCTCCCACCGGCCGGGGTGCCAGCCGGCCTGCTTGAGCTCGGCGGCGACGTCGGCGGGGAAGCGCGGACGGGTGCGCCCCGAGGTGGGGCCGAGGGTGGTCGGGGGCGGGCCGGGCGGGTTCAGGGCGTGCTCCAGGGATCGGGGACAGGGGGGCCGTGCGAGCGGCGGGGCTCAGCCCGCGGGCGGGCCGACCGCGACGCTCTGTACGGCGAGGTGCTCCAGCAGGGCGGCGCAGGAGAGGCAGGGCGGGGCGTGGCTGCCGTGCGCCGGGTCGTCCTCCTCGCGGATGTGCACGGTGGTCAGCCGGGCACCCTTGAGCGCCTTGCGGGCCTCCTGCACGGTCATCGGCTTGCGGGAGGCGCGCTTGGAGCGCTTCCCGTCCACGCCGGTGAGGTACTGGGAGAGCAGGACGGCCTCCGGGCAGCGCCCGGTGAAGCGCTCGCGGTGCTCGACCGGCAGGGCCTCCAGGAAGCCGCCGACCAGGGGGTGCAGCTCCGGGCGGCGGACCGACTTGGCCCCGGCCAGGGTGTGCACCTCGCCGCCGCGCAGCGACAGGGCCGCGGCGACGGCGGGCAGCAGACTGTCCCGGTGATGCCGCAGCAGCGGCGGGGCCTGCGTCTCCCCGTCGGTCATCCGTCCTCCTCCTCCCGGCCGTGATGGCACCTCACTCCGGGGCAAGCCTGTCAAATGGCACCGACATCCGCGAAACCGGGGTGCGGCGGTGCGGCGGTGCGCCCCCGTGGGCGGGCCGCCCGTCCGGTCGGCACACCATCGTGGCCGGATCCGCACCTCATCGTCACGACTCGTCCCTGGATTTCCCGAATCCACCCCCTTCGGGTGGCGCTGCCCGGTACCGTTCCTGCCGAGGCCGCGGGCGGACCGGCCGCGGGGGAGCTGCGGCGGTCCTGGCAACTCCTGTGCGTGCCATGGTCATTGAGGCCGCCGGGCGCGGTCCTGTGACGGCGGAATCCGCCGACGAGGCGCCGGGCGGGCACGCCCCCCTCGGGGCGTACCTGACGGTGCGGCCGGTCAACGGCGCGCCGGCCCACTGCCCCCCGCTCTGCCCGCGGATCACCGAGGGGCAGCGGCAGCGCGTCGCCGATGCCCTTGTCGATGTCCCCGCCGAGGCCGTCGCCGAGGCCCTCGTCCCGGGGAGCCGAGGAGGGCGGCCGGCCGGGTCCGGAGGGCGCCGTTCACCGGCTCGTACGAGGGCCCGCGGGAGGTCCGGCACCGGGTCCCACACCAGGTCTCCCCAGGCGGGGGGACCCGGCGCGGCCCCCACCCCCTACGCTGGTGTCCAGCAATCGCGATGGAGAATGTTGCAGCAGCCAGTGGGGGCTCCCAGATGACGACAGGTCGGCCCGGCATCGCCGCCGCGCCCAACGCGGCGTACGCAGGTCAGGTGGTGCAGTTCCCGGACCCGGTGCGCGCGGAGAGGCATCCGGCCGGGGTCAGGGTGGACGAGCACGGCTACCCGGACTTCGCCCCGTACGCCGCCGCCGCGGCCGAGGTCGCCGACCCGCCGGAGGGCTTCGGCGTGGACGAGCTGCGCCTGACCGACTACGTCTCCGCCAACGCCGCGCTGTTCACCCAGGGCCACCCGCTCTGGGCCGACCTCGGCACCGCGGTCGCCACCCCGCCCGGCTGGACCTGGCACCACGTCGCCGGACGGGCCGCGCCCGGCTGGCGCCGGATGGAGCTGGTCCCGGTCGAGGTCAAGGCCCTGCTGCGGCACCACGGCGGTCTGGCCACGTCCGCCGCAGACCACCACCGGCGCGGCACCCGCCCGCTCCAGGAGCGCCGGCCCGTGCACTTCCCGCTGGCCACCGACGGCGGCGACCCGGTCGGCGTGCCCGAGGACCTCGTCCAGCGCGCCGAGGAGCGCCTCGGCTACCGGCTGCCCGAGGCGTACCGGACCTTCCTCAAGGTCGGCGGCGGGCGCACCCCGCTCGGCGTCGCCCTCGAACCCGACCTCGGCATGCTGCTCGACCAGCCGTTCCTGACGCTCAGCGAGGAGTACGGCACCGAGGACCTCGTGTACGCCAACAAGTGCCTGCGCGACCACCTCACCAAGGACTACCTGGGCATCGCCTACGCCCAGGGCGGCATCGTGACGCTCAAGGTGCGCGGTGACCGGACCGGCTCGGTCTGGTTCTGCGTCTACGACGACGCCCGCGACACCGGCACCGCCGAGGCCCCCGAGGACCGCCTCGCGCGGCTGCTGCTGCCGTGCGGCGACGACTTCGACGCGTTCCTGCTCCGGCTGGCCGGCAGTCCGGCGGAGCTGGAGACGGTCGCGGAGCTGATGGTGGACGGCGGGTTCGCCCGTGCCGTTCCGGTGGGCTGAGATGCGCTCCGGTGGTGACGTGGTTTCTCACGCGGCGGTGACGTCGGCCGGGTGGCCGGCCGCGCGGTCGGTGACGCAGATGGTGACCCAGATGGTGACGCGGTTGGTGACGGTGGGCGGGCCCGGTAGGACGGGCGGCACGCGGATGATGGGGACAGGGGTGAACCGGGCGTGGTGACGTACGCGCAGGCGCAGGAGCTCGCCGACGACTGGATCAACGGCGGGGTGCCGCGTTCGCTGCACCGCGAGGTGCGGGTGCGCGAGTTCGACCTGGGCTTCGTCTGCTGGGCGGTCGAGGCCGGCCAGGGCGCCGACGCCTCGGCGGGCGGTGCCTCCGGCGCCTCGAACGCCACCGGTGCCTCCGGCGGGGTGCGGCTGGTGATCGCGCGCGACTCCGGGGCCAGCACGCTCTGGCCGGCGCTGCCGGTCAACGAGGTGGTCCGGCAGTACGAGGAGGTCTACGGGCGACCGGTGGCCGCCAACCCGGCCGGCGCGGCGCGGCCCACGCCCGGGCCCGTCGAGGCGACCTCCTTCCTGCTCAGCCCGCCGCAGTGGCTGCAGGAGGCCGGGGCCGCGGCGATCGCGGCCGAGGCGGAGCGTCTGGGGACGGCGGCTCCGGCGGCCGCTCCCGCCGCGCCCGCCGCTCCTGCCGCGCCGGACTCCGTGCCCGCGCCCGCCCCCACGCCGGTTCCCGTGCCGGCTCCCGCTGTGCTGACCACGCCGCCGGTCTCCGAGCGGCCGGCCGGGGACGCGCCGACCATGCTGGCGCCGCCGCCCGGCCACGACGACGAGCCCTGGTCGCCGCCGGGCGCGCCCGCTCCGCTGCCGCCCGTCGGCGGTACGCCTGCCGGTGGGATGCCGATCGGTGGTACGCCTGCCGGTGGGATGCCGATCGGTGGCACGCCTGCCGGTGGGATGCCCGTCGGTGGCACGCCGGCCGGTGCCGAGGCGGCGACGGTGCTGCTGCCCGAGGGCCTGCGCAGCGTCGGCGCCGACCTGCCCGCCGGACCGCGGCCCGGTTCGGAGGCGGCCACCGTGCTGCTGCCCGAGGGCGGGTACGGCATGCCGCCGGTGGGCGCCGCCCCGGCCGCTCCACCGGCCGCCGGCGCGCCGGCCCCGACCCTGCTGGCGCCTCCGGACGGTCTGCCGGGCGCGCCGGGTGCGCCCGCCGCTCCCGGCGGTCCCACCGCTCCCGCCGTCGAGCACGCGCCCACGATGCTGGCACCGCCGGACGGTCTGCCCGGTCTCGCGGGTCTGCCGGGTGCCCCCGGTGCGCCCGTTCCGCCGGTGGGCCCCGCCGGTGGTGCCGTTGACCACGCGCCGACGATGCTGGCGTCGCCGGACGGTCTGCCCGGTCTCGCCGGCCTGCCGGGTGCCCCCGGTCCGGCCGCGGGTCCGGCCGGTGCCCCCGCCGCCCCGGGCGGCATGGGCCGCAATCCCGCGAGCGCTCCGCCGCCCCCGGCGCCCGCCGGGCTGCGTGGCGGCGCC
>NZ_JBSGFD010000161.1:0-19785 GCF_053603215.1 Kitasatospora sp. NPDC004240
AACCGCGAGTACAACGCCGCCAGACCCGCCTGCAGCACCATGAACAGGCTCGCACCCGACCTCCGCGCCAACTCCACCAGAGCAGCGTGCAGTTCGGCGTCGATGCGGACGTCGAGCCACTCTCCGGCGTAGGACGTCACCGCCGGACGTGGCCGGTCCACCGGCAGCGGGAGCTGCTCGGGCAGTCCGGCCAGTGCCTCGGTCCAGTAGCCGACCTGGCGGGAGAAGGCGCTGTCCGCGTCCGACTCCTCACCGAGGATCTCGTGCTGCCACAGCGTGTAGTCGGCGTAACTCACCGGCAGCGACGACCAGTCGGGCGCGGCACCGCTCCGCCGGCCGGTGTAGGCGGCGGCGAGGTCGCGCGCCAGCGGACCCAGGGACCAGCCGTCGCCCGCGATGTGGTGCACCACCAGCAGCAGCACGTGCTCGTCCGGCGCCAGCGCGAACAGCTCCGCCCGCAGCGGTACCTCCGAGGTCAGGTCGAAGCCGCGCACCGCCGCCTCGCGCAGCAGGGCGGGCACCTGCGCCTCACCGACCGCGCGCACGGCCAGCGGGACGACGGCCTCGGCGGTGTCCAGCACCCGCTGGTACGGGACTCCGGCGGTGTGCGGGAAGACCGTGCGCAGGGTCTCGTGCCGCGCCACCACGTCCGCGAGCGCGGCACTCAGGGCGCCCCGGTCGAGGTCCCCGGACAGGCGCAGCGCCAGCGGCATGTGGTAGGTGGCGCTGGGCGCCCCGAACTGCTGGAGGAACCAGAGCCGGCGCTGGGCGAAGGACAGCGGCATCGGCTCGCGGCGGGGCCGCGCCACCAGGGCCTGTCGTGCGGCGGCCGCGTCCTGCAGCCCGGTGGCCAGCCCGGCGGGCGTCGGTGTCCGGAACAGGGCGCGCAGTTCCAGCTCGACCCCCAGGGTCGCCCGGACCCGCGACACCAGCCGGGTGGCGAGCAGGGAGTGCCCGCCCAGGTCGAAGAAGTCGTCGTCGACGCCGGCCGCCGGCAGACCCAGCACCTCGGCGAACAGCTCGCACAGGATCTGTTCCTGCGGCGTGCGCGGCCCGCGGCCCGTCGCCCTGGTCGCCGTCCCGGGTGCCGGCAGCGCCGCCCGGTCCAGCTTCCCGTTCGGCGTCAGCGGCAGCGCGTCCAGCAGCACGAACGCGGACGGCACCAGGTAGTCCGGCAGCCGCGCGGTCAGGTACGCCGTCAGTGTCGCCGCCGTCGCCCCGGTCCCGGCCGAGGGCACGACGTAGGCGACGATCCGGGTCTCGCCCGGCCGGTCCTCGCGGGCGAGCACCGCGACCTGCGCGACGCCGGGGTGCGCGGTCAGCTCGGCCTCGATCTCGCCCGGCTCGATCCGGAAGCCGCGCACCTTGACCTGGTGGTCGACCCGGCCGGCGAACTCCAGCTCCCGGTCGGCACGCCAGCGGACCAGGTCGCCGGTGCGGTACATCAGCGCGCCGGCCGGCCCGTACGGGTCGGCGACGAAGCGTCCGGCGGTGAGCCCCGGCCGGTTGAGGTAGCCGCGGGCGAGCCCCGTCCCGGCCAGGTACAGCTCGCCCAGCACGCCGGGGGCGACCGGACGCAGGGACGAATCCAGGACGTAGGCCCGGCAGTTGGCGATCGGACGGCCGATCGGCACCGGCAGCGGGCAGTCGGCCGGGTCCGGTGGCAGCGGGTAGGCGGTGATGACGTGGGTCTCGGCGGGGCCGTAGTGGTTGTGCAGCACCCGGCCCGGCCGGCGGGCCTGGAAGCGGCGTACCGCACCGCCGAGGCGCATCGCCTCGCCGGCCTGGGCGACCAGTCGCAGGTGCGGCAGGTCCAGCCCCGCCTCCTCGGCGGCCTCGGCCAGCGCCTCGACCACCAGGTTGGGGGCGAACAGCTCGGCGACCCGGTGCCGGTCCAGCCAGTGCGCGAACAGTTCGGCGCTGCGGCGCTGCTCCTCGGTCGGCACCACCAGGGTCTTGCCGTACAGCAGCGCGGAGAGCACCTCCTGCACCGAGACGTCGAAGCTGATCGCGGTGAACTGAGCGACCCGCGTGCCCGGTTCGCCGCCGACGGCCCCGTGGTGCCACTCCAGCAGGTTCAGCAGTCCGGCGGCGGGCATCACGACGGCCTTGGGCCGGCCGGTGGAGCCGGAGGTGTAGATGACGTAGGCCGGGTGGCGTCCGTCCACGGCGAGGGCCGGATCGTGCTCCGGCAGGTCCCCGTCCGGTGTGACGGCGGCGAGGTCGTCGAGCACCGCGGCCGGCCGCGCGTCCTCCAGCATGTAGGCGATGCGGGCCGCCGGGTAGTCCGGGTCGACCGGCAGGTACGCCGCGCCCGTCTTGAGCACCGCGAGGACGGCGACCACCAGCTCGGCGGAGCGCGGCAGCCGCAGGGCGACGACCTGCTCCGGGCCCACACCGCGCGCGATCAGCGCGTGGGCCAGGCGGTTGGCCCGGCGGTTCAGCTCCCGGTAGGACAGCACGGTGTCGTCAAGGACCACCGCCGGCGCATCCGGGGTCGCCCGGACCCGTGCCTCGAACAGCGCGGGCAGGGTGGCGGAGGGCACCGGGCGGGCGGTGTCGTTGCGGGCGACCAGCAGCTCGTGCCGCTCCTCGGCGGTGAGGACGTCGATCCGGCTCAGCGACCGGTCCGGCTCGGCGGCCACCGCCGCCAGCACCCGCAGCCACCGGGCGACCAGCGCCTCCACCGTGGCGTGCTCGAACAGGTCGGTGCTGTACTCGACCCGCCCGACGATGCCCTCGGCCGAACCGCCCGTCCCGGCGCGCTCCAGCAGGTGGAAGCCCAGGTCGAACATCGCCGTCGGGGTCCGCACCAGGACGATCTCGGCGGCCAGGCCGCTCAGCGCGAACTCGGTGCGCGGCACGTTCTGCAGCGCGAGCAGCACCTGGAACAGCGGCTGACGGGCGAGCGACCGGGAGGGGTTGAGGGCCTCGACGACGTGCTCGAACGGCAGGTCCTGGTGCGCGTACGCGGCCAGCGCACCCTCACGGACCCGGCCCAGCAGCTCGCCGAAGGTCGGATCGCCCGAGGTGTCGGTGCGCAGCACCAGGGTGTTGACGAAGAACCCGACGAGGTCGTCCAGCGCCTCGTCGGTCCGGCCGGCGATCAGGCTGCCGACCGGAATGTCCGTACCCGCGCCGAGCTTGTCCAGGACCGCCGCCAGCGCGGCCTGCAGCACCATGTGGACACTGGCCCCGTGCTCCCTGCCCAGGCGTACCAGCGCACCGTGCAGCTCCGCGTCCAGGTCGATCGCCAGGTGCCCGCCCCGGTACGAGGTGGTCGCCGGACGGGGCCGGTCGGCGGGCAGCCGGATCTGCTCGGGCAGACCGGCCAGCCGGTCCGTCCAGTAGGCCGTCTGCCGGACGAGCAGGCTGTCGGGGTCGTCGCGGTCGCCGAGCAGCCGGTCGTGCCAGAGGGTGTAGTCCGCGTACTGGACCGGCAACGGCGCCCACTGCGGCGCCTCGCCCCGGCGGCGCGCCGCGTACGCGGTGGCCAGGTCGGCGGCCAGCGGGCCCAGCGACCATCCGTCACCGGCGATGTGGTGCACCACCAGGAGCAACACGTGCTCCTCGGCCGAGAGTTCGAACAGCTCGGCACGCAGCGGCGGTTCGGCCTCCAGGTCGAATCCGCGCGCCGCGGCCCCGGTCAGCAGGCCGGTCAGGTCCGCCTCGCTCGCCGGGGTGGCCGGCAGGTCCGGCCGCACCTCCCCGACGGGCAGCACGTGCTGGTACGGCACACCGTCCACCGTCCGGAAGACGGTGCGCAGGGTCTCGTGCCGGTCGACGACGTCGCCCAGGGCCCGCGCCAGGGCCACCCGGTCCAGCGGCCCCGTGAGCCGCCACGCCAGCGGCATGCCGTAGACCGGGCCGGTGCCCTCCAGCTGGTGCAGGAACCACAGCCGTCGCTGGGCGGACGACAGCGGCACCAGCGCGGGCCGCTCCGCCCGTCCCAGGGGGAGTCGGGCCCGCTCCGCGCCGCCCAGCCCGGCGGCCAGCCCGGCCACGGTCGGGGTGCGGAACAGGGCGTGCAGCGCCAGCTCCACGCCCAGGGTCGTGCGGACCCGGGCCACCAGGCGGGTGGCCAGCAGGGAGTGCCCGCCCAGATCGAAGAAGTCGTCGTCGACGCCGACCCGCGGCAGGCCCAGCACCTCGGCGAAGAGCCCGGCGAGCACCTGCTCCCGGGGGGTGTGCGGTGCCCGGCCGGTCCGCGACGCGGTGAACTCGGGCTCGGGGAGTGCGCGCCGGTCGAGCTTGCCGTTGGCGTTCAGCGGCAGGGCGTCGAGGGTGACGAACGCGGCGGGCAGCATGTAGTCCGGCAGCCGCTCGCGCAGGTGGGAGCGCAGATCCTCCGGCCGGGGCTCCGTGCCCGCGGCGGGCACCAGGTAGGCGACCAGCCGGGTGTCCTCCGCCCGGTCGTTGCGGGCGGTCACCGCGACCTGGCCGACCTGCGGGTGTTCGGCGAGCGCGGTCTCGATCTCGCCGAGTTCGATCCGGAAGCCGCGCACCTTGACCTGGTCGTCGGCGCGGCCGACGTACTCCAGCTGGCCTCCGCCCGCCTGGCCGCCGGCTGCTGCCCCCGCCGGCCCGGTGGACCCGCGGGGGCGTCGGCGCACCAGGTCCCCGGTGCGGTACATCCTGCCGCCCGCCGGCCCGTACGGGTCGGCGACGAAGCGCCCGGCACTGAGCCCGGGCCGGTTGAGATAGCCGCGGGCCAGGCCCGGACCGGCGAGGTACAGCTCCCCGGTCACGCCCGGCGGCACCAGGCCCAGGCGTCGGTCCAGCACGTACCCGCGGAGTCCGGCGACGACATGGCCGATCGGCGGTACGCCGGAGCCGGGCGTCAGCTGCTCGCTGATCGTCGCGACGACCGTGGCCTCGGTCGGGCCGTACGCGTTGATCATCCGGCGCCCGGGCGCCCAGCGCGTCACCAGCTCGGGCGGGCAGGCCTCGCCCGCCACCGTCAGCGTCGGCACGTCCACCGACTCCGGCGACAGCGCGGCCAGTACCGACGGCGGCACCGTCGCGTGGGTGAGCGCGAGGCCCGGGTCGGTCAGTGCGGCGACCGGCTCGGTCGCGGGCGCCGGCACGAGGGTGGCGCCGGTGGACAGGGCGCCGAGGACGTCCCACAGCGAGACGTCGAAGCTGGGCGAGGAGAACTGGAGCACCCGGCTGCCGGCGTCGATGCCGAGCCGCTCCACCTGGGCGGCCACCATGAGAGGCACGCCCGCGTGGGTCACCACCACGCCCTTGGGCCGCCCGGTCGAGCCGGAGGTGTAGATCACGTACGCCGCGTTCCGGGTGTCCACCACGACGGCGGGGTCGGTCTCCGGCCACTGCGACACCTCGGCCACCGTCGCGGGGTCGTCGACCACCACGCTCGGCCCGGCGTCCTCCAGCATGAAGGCGATCCGCGACCGCGGATAGACCGGGTCGACCGGCAGGTACGCGGCGCCCGTCTTCAGGACGCCCAGGAGCGCCACCACGAACTCCACCGACCGTGGCAGTGAGAGCGCCACGAGCTGCTCCGCGGCCACGCCCCTGGCGATCAGCGAGTGCGCGAACCGGTTGGCCCAGGCGTTCAGCGCCCGGTAGGTCAGCCGAACGGTGCCGGAGGCCAGGGCGACGGCGTCCGGAGTGGCCTCCACCTGCGCCGCGAAGGTCTCCAGCAGGCTGCCGGTCGCCCCGCGGCCCTCGACGGCGGGCAGCAGCTCACGCCGCTCGTCGGCGGACAGCAGGTCGATGCCGCCGAGCCGGCACCGCGGGTCGGCCACGGCCGCGGTCAGCAGCCGGACCAGGCGCGCGACCATCGTCTCGACGGTGACCGGGTCGTACAGGTCGCTCGCGAACTGGACGAACACGTCGATCCCGGCCGGGGAACCATCCTCGCCGTGCCGCTCGGCCAGCGAGAGGACCAGGTCGAACTTGGACGTGGTGGTGGTGAGCTCCAGCTCGGCGACCCGCAGGCCCGACGGGGCGAACTCGGCCCGGGCGTTGTTCTGCAGCACCAGCATGACCTGGAACAGCGGGTGGTGGGAGAGCGACCGCGCCGGGTTGAGGGCCTCGACCAGGTGCTCGAACGGGAGGTCCTGGTTGGCGTACCCGGCCAGCGCGGTGTCCCGGACGCGGGCGAGCAGCTCGGCGAAGGTCGGGTCTCCGGAGGTGTCCGTGCGGAGCACGAGGGTGTTGACGAAGAACCCGACCAGGTCGTCCAGCGCCTGGTCGCCACGGCCGGCGGTGAGAGTGCCGACCGGGATGTCGTCGCCCGCGCCGAGCCTGCTCAGCAGCGCCGCGAGCCCGGCCTGGAGCACCATGAACAGACTCGTGCCGTTGGCACGGCCGAGCTCGCGCAGTCCGCGGTGCAGCTCCGCGTCGAGCCCGGCCCGTACGAAGCCGCCCCGGTGCGAGGCGACCGCCGGGCGGGGCCGGTCGGTGGGCAGCTGGATCTGCTCCGGCAGACCGGCCAGCTGCCGGGTCCAGTAGGCCGTCTGACGGGCGAGAGCGCTGTCGCCGTCGGTCGGCGCGCCGAGCCGCTCGTGCTGCCACAGGCTGTAGTCGGCGTACTGGACGGCCAGCGGCTCCCGGCCCGGCTCCTCACCCCGGCACCGGGCCGCGTAGGCCTCGGTGAGGTCGGCGGCCAGCGGGCCGAGCGACCATCCGTCGCCCGCGATGTGGTGGAGCACCAGCAGCAGCACGTGCTCGTCCGGCGCCACCTCGAACAGCTCCGCGTGCAGCGGCAGTTCGGTCTCCAGGTCGAACCGGTGGGCCTGCGCCGCCGCCAGCGCGGCGGGCAGCTCGGCCTCCGTGGTCCGGCGCACGGCGAGACCGGGACGGGCCGCGACGACGCCCAGCACCTGCTGGTACGGCACGCCGTCCAGCACCGGGAAGACCGTCCGCAGCGCCTCGTGCCGGGCCACCACGTCCGTCAGGGCGGCGTGCAGCGCCTGACGGTCGAGCGGGCCGGACAGCCGCCACGCCAGCGGGATGTTGTAGTTCGCGCTGCCGCCCTCCAGCTGGTGCAGGAACCAGAGCCGCCGCTGCGCGAACGACAGCGGGACCCGCTCCCGGTCCTGACCTCCGGACGACGTCCCCGCCGGCCGCCGCTGCGGGGTCAGCGCGGCCTGGGCCGGTCCGGCCGCCACGAGCGCGGCGGCCAGGCCGGCCGGGGTCGGCGCCTCGAACAGGGTGCGCAGCTCCATCTCGACGCCGAGGGTCGCGCGGACCCGGGCGGCCAGGCGGGTGGCCAGCAGCGAATGGCCGCCCAGGTCGAAGAAGCCGTCCTCGACACCGGCCGACGCCACGCCCAGGACCTCGGCGAACAGCTCGCAGAGGATCTGCTCCTGCGGGGTGCGCGGCGCGCGGGCAGTGGCCGTCGGGGCGAGGTCGGGAGCGGGCAGGGCCCGGTGGTCCAGCTTGCCGTTGGCGGTCAGCGGCAGCGTGTCCAGCACGACGAACGCCGACGGCACCATGTACTCCGGCAGTCGCCCGGCCAGGTGCTCGCGCAGGTCGGCCGGGCGTGGCGTGACGCCCGCGGCCGGTGCCAGGTAGGCGACCAGCCGGGTGTCGTCGGCACGGTCCTGCCGGGCCAGCACGGCGACCTGGCCGACGGCCGGGTGCCCGGCCAGCGCCGCCTCGATCTCCCCGAGCTCGATCCGGAAACCGCGCACCTTCACCTGCTGGTCGGCCCGGCCGACGTAGCGCAGGCCGCCTCCCCCGGAGGCGCGGCGCACCACGTCACCGCTGCGGTACATCCGGGAGCCGGCCGGTCCGAACGGGTCCGCGACGAACCGCCCGGCGGTCAGGCCGGGCCGGTTCAGGTAGCCGCGGGCCAGTCCGGGGCCCGCGACGTACAGCTCGCCGGGCACGCCCGGGGGCACCGGACGCAGGCCGCCGTCGAGCACGTACGTCCGCAGGTCCGGGAGGGCCGCGCCGACCTCGCCGGCGACGGCGGCGGAGCGGCCGAGCGCCGCGTACGTGACGTGCACCGTGGTCTCGGTGATGCCGTACATGTTGACCAGCCGCGGCGCGTCCTGCGCGTGCCGCTCGTACCAGCTCGCCAGCCGGGCGTGCTCCAGCGCCTCGCCGCCGAACACCACCGTGCGCAGGGCGAGTTCGCGCGGCTGCTCGGCGTCCGCCTGCATCAGCTGGTAGAACGCGGACGGCGTCTGGTTGAGCACCGTCACCCGCTCGCGGGCGAGGAGTTCCAGGAACCGGCCGGGCGAGCGGCTGGTCCCGTGGTCCACGACCACCAGCCGGCCGCCGTGCAGCAGCGGGCCCCACAGCTCCCACACCGAGAAGTCGAAGGCGTAGGAGTGGAACAGCGTCCACACGTCGTCGGCGGTGAAGCCGAACAGCTCCTCGGTGGTGTCGAACAGCCGCACCACGTTCCGGTGCGGGACCACCACGCCCTTGGGGTCGCCGGTCGAACCGGAGGTGTGGATGACGTAGGCGGCATGACCGGGGTGGACCACGACCTCCGGGTCGGTGTCCGGCTGTCCGTCCAGGTCGGCGGCGTCCAGCAGCAGCCGCTCCACCCCGCCCGCTCCCGGCAGCTCGCCGGCCTCCCCGGTCGTCACCAGCAGTGCCGGACGGCCGTCCTGGAGCAGGTAGGCGATGCGGGCCGCCGGATACCGCGGGTCCACCGGGAGGTACGCGCCGCCCGCCTTGAGCACCGCGAGCACCGCCACGACCAGCTCCGCCGAGCGCGGCAGCGCCAGCGCGACCAGCCGCTCCGGGCCGACGCCCCGGGCGATCAGCGCGTGCGCGAGCCGGTTGGCGCGGGCGTTCAACTCGCCGTAGGTCAGGTCGACTCCGCCGTCCGTGAGCGCGACCGCGGCCGGGGTCGCCCGCACCTGCCGCTCGAACAGCGCGGTCAGGCTGCTCTCCGGCCGTTCCCCGCTCCGGTCGGCGTCCGCCGGGAGCAACGCGCGGAGCTCGTCGGCGGACAGCACGTCCACCCGGCCGATCCGCCGGCCGGGGTCGGCGACGACGGCCCGCAGCAGGCGCAGCCACCGGTCGACGATCCCCGCCACGGTGGCCCCGTCGAACAGGTCGGTGCTGTACTCGACCACGCCCGACAGCCCCTCCGAACCCGGCTGTTCGGCCAGGATGAAGGTCAGGTCGCACTTGGCCGTCCCGGTGTGGACCAGGTCGGTCGCCGCCCGCAGCCCCGGCAGGTCGAAGGTGCCGAGCGGCGCGTTCTGCAGGGCGAGCATGGTCTGGAACAGCGGGTGGTGCGCCAGCGTGCGGGCCGGGTTCAGTGCCTCCACCAGCTGCTCGAACGGCACGTCCTGGTGTGCGTACGCGGACAGCGCTTCGCCGCGCACCCGGCCCAGCAGTTCGGTGAACGACGGGTCGCCGGACAGGTCGGTGCGCAGCACCAGGGTGTTGACGAAGAAGCCGACCAGGTCGTCCAGGGCCTCGTCGGTACGGCCGGCGATCGGGGTACCGATCGGGACGTCGGTGCCCGCGCCGAGCTTGCCCAGCAGCGCGGCCAGTCCGGCCTGGAGCACCATGAAGAGGCTGGCGCCGCCGTCCCGGGCGAGTGCGCGCAGGCCGCGGTGCAGCTCGGCGTCGATCCGCACCGGCAGGTGGGCGCCCCGGTAGGACATCACCGCGGGCCGGGGCCGGTCGAACGGCAGCTCGACCTGCTCGGGCAGGTCCGCCAGCTGCTCCCGCCAGTAGGCGAGTTGGCCGTTCAGCAGGCTGTCCGGGTCCGCGGCGTCGCCCAGCAGCTCCTGCTGCCAGAGGGCGTGGTCGGCGTACTGGACCGGCAGCGGCGGCCATTCCGGCTTCGCCCCCTCGGCTCGCGCCGCGTAGGCGGTCGTCAGATCCCGCAGGAGCGGCCCCGCCGACCAGCCGTCACCGGCGATGTGGTGCACCACCAGCAGCAGCACGTGCTCCTCGGTGCCGAGCCGGAACAGTTCGGCGCGCAGCGGCGGCTCCTCGGAGAGCTCGAAGCCGTACCGCGCCGCGTCCGCCAGCCGGTCCGGCAGGTCGCGCTCGCGGACCTCGGTGACCCGCAGGCGCGGCCGTGCCGCGTCGGGGTCGAGCACTCGCTGGTGGGGCACACCCTCGACCGCGGGGAAGACGGTGCGCAGGCTCTCGTGCCGCTCGACCACGTCCGCCAGGGCGGCGTCGAGGGCCCGCTGGTCCAGGCTCCCGGACAGCCTCAGGGTCAGCGGGATGTTGTACGTGGCGCTCGGGCCCTCCATCCGGTGCAGGAACCACAGCCGGCGCTGCGCGAAGGACAGCGGGACGGTCTCCGGCCGCTCGCGCAGCGCCAACGCCGGCCGCGCCCGGCCCGCGAGGTCCACCGCCGCCGCCAGTTCCGCCACCGTCGGCGCGTCGAACAGGTCGCGCAGCCTCAGCTCCACGCCCAGCACCGACCGGGCCCGGGCGACCAGCCTGGTGGCCAGCAGGGAGTGCCCGCCCAGGTCGAAGAAGTCGTCGTCCGCGCCGACCTCGGGCACGCCGAGCACCTCGGCGTACAGGCCGGCGAGCAGCTGCTCGGTGGCGGTGCGGGGGGCGCGGCCCGGTGCGGCGGACTGTCGTTCGGGGGCCGGCAGGGCGCGCCGGTCGAGCTTCCCGTTCGGGGTCAGCGGCATGGCGTCCAGCACCACGAACGCCGACGGCACCATGTACTCCGGCAGCCGCTCGCGCAGCCGGGCGCGCAGCGCGTCCGGCGGGACGACCCGCCCTGCCACGGGCACGGTGTAGGCGACCAGTCGGGGCTCCTCGTCGGTGCGCACGGTGACGGCGGCCCGCGCGACCTCCGGCTGTTCGGCGAGGACGGCCTCGATCTCGCCGAGCTCGACCCGGAAGCCGCGGATCTTGACCTGGTCGTCCGTGCGCCCGAGGAACTCCAGGTTCCCCTCCGCGTTCCACCGCACCCGGTCGCCGGTGCGGTACATGCGCGACCCGCCCGGGCCGGACGGGTCCGCCACGAACCGGCCGGCGGTCAGGCCCGGCCGGTCGAGGTACCCGCGCGCCAGCCCCGCACCGGCGATGTACAGCTCACCCGGAACTCCGGCCGGGAGCTTGCGCAGGGCACCGTCGAGCACGTACATCCGGGCGTTGGTGACGGGCCGGCCGATCACCGGGCGCGGGTTCGGCCCCACGGGTGCCGTCACCGAGTTGACGGTGCACTCGGACGGTCCGTAGAAGTTGAGGCAGGAGACCCCGTCGGCGGCCCGCAGCCGTTCCCACAGCTGCTCCGGGACGGCCTCGCCGCCCGCCGCGACCAGCGCCGGGCGCCACCGGGGATCGCTCAACAGTCCGTGGGCGACCAGGACGTGGAGGTAGGACGGGGTGGCCTCGATGAAGTCCAGCCCGCGGTGCGCGGCGTAGCGGACGAAGGCCTCCGGGTCGGTCCACGTCGCGTGGTCGAGGACGTGCAGCTCGTGCCCCGCGAACAGCGCGAGCAGCTGGTTCCAGGAGGCGTCGAACGACACCGACGTGGTCAGGGCGACCCGCAGCCGCGGCCGGTCCTCCAGCAGCGGCGGGAGGTGCACCTGCCGGTGGTCGGTCAGCAGGTTGAGCAGCCCGCCGTAGGTCGGCAGCACACCCTTGGGCCGACCGGTGGAACCGGAGGTGTAGATGACGTAGGCCGGGTGGTCGGGATCGACGGCCGCCCGTGGGTCGGTGTCCGGGCAGCCGGCCAGCTCGGCAACGGTCTCCGGGGCGTCGAGCACCACCCGGTCGAACGGTCCGGTCCGGGGCAGCCGCTCCCCGCTGCCGGAGTCGGTCACCAGCAGGGCCGGCCGGGCGTCGTCGAGCAGGTACGTGATCCGGGCGGCCGGGTACTCGGGGTCGACCGGGACGTACGCGGCGCCGCTCTTCAGCACCGCGAGGATCGCCACCACCAGCTCGGCCGAGCGCGGCAGGGCCACCGCCACCAGCCGCTCCGGCCCCGCACCCCGGGCGATCAGCGCGTGCGCCAGCCGGTTCGCCCGCGCGTCCAGCTCCGCGTACGTCAGCGAGACGCCCCCGCACACCAGCGCGACGAGGTCCGGAGCCGCCCGTACCTGCTCCCGGAACAGCTCCGGCAGGCTCGCGGCCGGGGCCGCCGTCACCGGGCCGGTGCCGAGGGCCGCCACCTCGCGGTGCTCCTCGGCCGTGAGCAGGTCGATCCGGCCCACCGCCTCGTCGGGGTCGCAGTCCGCGACGGCGTCGAGCAGGGCGAGCAGCCGCTGCCGGTGCGCGGCGAGGTCGTCGTCGCCGTACGCCTCCGGCGCGCCGTGCAGCCTGAGGAGCGGGGGGTTGCCGTCACGGTAGTCGAAGACCCAGACGGCGAGGTCGGTGGTCGACCCCGACACGAAGTGGTGCACGGAGGCGGGGTGCCCGGCGAAGCTCGGCCGGGAGTTGAAGGCCATGATGTTGACGATCAGCGGGAACGCCGTCCCGATGCCGCCCGGAGCGCCGAGGTCCCGCAGCAGGTCCTCGCTCCGGTAGCGCTCGTGTGCGACGGCCGACTCGACCTCCCGTGCCACCTGGCCGACGAGTTCGCGCCACCGCATGTCCGGCCGTACGGTCAGCCGCAGGGGCACCACGTTGGACATCGTGCCCGGCACCGACATCAGGTCACGGCCGGAGCCGCGGCGGGCGGTGACGGGCAGGGCGAGCACCACGTCCTGCGAGCCGGTCAGCCGGTGCGCGTAGAGCGCCGCCGCCGCGATCACCAGGCGGGACCACCGGACCCCGGTCCGCCCCGCCGCCGCCCGCAGCGCGTCGGGGCGCCGCAGTTCCCGCTCCTCGGCCAGGCGCAGCGCGCGGTGCGGGTCGGTCGCGGCGCTGTCGCTGAGCCTCGTCGGCGCCGGCCGGTCCGCGAAACGCTCCGTCCAGTGGGCGCGGTCGGCGGTGAAGTCCGTCGAGGCGCGGTAGGCGGCGTCGCTGTCGACCAGGTCCTTCAGCGAACCGAACGGGGACGGCTCCACCGGCCCGCCCTCGGCCAGTGCCGAGTACACGTCGGCGACCCGCTGCCTGACCAGGGCGCTGCTGAGCGCGTCCAGCACCACGTGGTGGTAGTTCAGGTACCAGAGGAACTCGGTCGACGACAGCCGGATCAGCGCGTGACCGAACAGCGGATCGCGCCCGAGGTCCAGCGGGCGCATCAGGTCCCGCTCCATCCACTCCGTCGCCGCCGCACGCGGTGCGGGCTCCCCACTCATGTCCAGGTGCGCCGGTGCCCAGTCCCAGGTCTCGCGGAGGATCTGCCGCGGTCCCTCACCGTCGTCGACGAAGGTCACGTGCAGGGCGTCGACCTCGTCGACGACACGGCGCAGCGCGGTCTCGAACAGCTCCGGGTCCACCGGCCCGTGGATCTCCAGGCACTCGCCGACGCGATAGCCCGGGATCGCCGTGCGGGAGCGCTGCTCGGCGAGCCAGATCTCGCGCTGTGCCGCCGTCAGGGAAAGGGCGTCGCCGTCGCGACGGGACATGGGGGGTACCTCCAGAAATGTGGGCAGGCGTGGTCGCTGGGCGTGCCGGACCGCGCCGACCGCGGTGGGGTCACGCGGTCGGCGGGTGGGCGCGGGTGCTGCTGCGGTCAGGCGGCGAGTTCGCCGGCCTGGAGCCGCCAGAGGGATGCGTAGAGTCCGTGCCGGGCGACGAGTTCGTCGTGGGTGCCCTGTTCGGCCACGACACCGCCCTTGTCCATGACGTAGATCCGGTCGGCGTGGCGGACGGTGGAGAGCCGGTGGGCGATGATGACCATCGTCCGGTCGGCCGCGAACCCGCGGAGCGTGCGTTGGATGGCGGCCTCGGTCTCGTTGTCCACGGCGGAGGTGGCCTCGTCCAGGATCACGACCGGCGCGTCCTTGAGGATCGCCCGTGCCAGGGCGATCCGCTGGCGCTGGCCGCCCGAGAGCGCGGCGCCGCGTTCGCCGATCAGCGTGTCGTAGCCGTCCGGCAGCGTCGAGATGAAGGTGTGCGCCTCGGCCATCGTGGCCGCCTCGACCACGGCCTCGTCCGGGGCGCCGAGGCTGCCGTAGCGGATGTTGTCGGCGATGCTGCCGTCGAAGAGGAACGGGTCCTGGGCGACGAAGCCGATCGCGTGGCGCAGGTCGTGCCGGGGCAGGTCGCGCACGTCCCGGCCGTCGAGCAGCACGCTGCCGGACTCCGCGTCCTGGAAGCGCATCAGCAGCTTGGCGACCGTCGTCTTGCCGGAGCCGGTGGCGCCGACCAGGGCGGTGACCTGCCCGGCGGGGATGGTCAGCGACAGCTTCTCCAGCGCCGGGGGCCGGCCGGGGTAGGCGAAGGTCACGTCGTCGAGGACGATCTCCCCGTGCACCTCGGCGACGTCGAGCGATCCGCCGGCGCCCTCGGTCTCGGCGGGCAGGGCCCGCAGCCGCTGGACCCGGTCGTAGGCGGCGAGGGTGCGCTGGTACTGGTCGACGATGCCGCCGAGCCGGTTCATCCGCAGCATCACCATCTGCGGCAGGCCGATCAGCGGGCTGAACACCTCGAACGGCAGGCTGCCGTTGAGCACGGAGCGGCCGCCGATCAGCAGGGTGCCGGCCATCGAGCTGGTCGTGCAGACCCGGACGATCTCGGCGTGGCGGATGGTGCTCCGGTCGGTCTGCCGGTTGCTCTCCTGGGCGTCCGCGCTCAGCCGGTCGATGCGCTCGGCCTCGTAGTCCTCGGTGCAGAAGCTCTTGACGGTGGCGCCGGCCTCCAGGGTGTTGACCAGTTGGCTGTGCAGCCTGGCCCGGTCCTCGCCGGAGACGGCGTAGTCGGCCGCGACCTTGTCCTGGTAGTGGAAGGAGAGCCAGGCGATGACCGGGATGGGCAGGAACGCGATCCAGGCGATCTGCGGCGCGAGCAGCAGGAACAGCGGCACCATGAGGGCCAGGCTGGTCCCCAGTTGCAGCAGGTCGTTGGCGGAGGTGGCGAAGAAGACGCCCAGCTGGCGGACGTCGTCGGTGAGCGCGCCGGCGACGCGGGTGGTCCGCTCGCCCTCCAGGTGGCGCAGTTCGAGGTGCTGCACGTGGGTGTACGTACGGCCCCGCCAGTCGTGTTCGATGTCCTGGCCGAGCCCCCGCCACTGGAGGTTCGAGGAGTACGAGAGGCCCGCCACGGCGGCGCAGGCGACCGTCACCAGGCCTGCCAGGCCCCAGAGTTGGGCGGATGCCGTGGTCAGCCCGAAGCGGACCAGGGGCGCGGCCTCGCCCTTGATGAGGACCAGCGCGGTCCAGCCGAGGAAGGTGGCGAGCGCCATCTCCGCGACCTGACAGGCGACCGAGAGCGCGCAGGCGCGGTAGAGGCGTCGACGGTGCGGCCCGACGATCTCCAGCAGGGGGTGCCGTTCGGCCTCGGCCCCCGACAGCTCCCTCGCGCCGTCGACCGTCCTGTGCCAGGCCTTCCGGACGACGGCCGCGGTCGCGACCGCGATCCCGCCGAGTGCCACCAGCTGCCGGCTCAGCGCCGACCCGCGGATCAGTGCGATGCCTGCCGCCACCCCGCCGCCCACCGCGAGGACGGGGCGCACGACGAGGCCGCGGTCCGGACGCGGAGCGGGTTCGGCGGCCGCTCGGGCCGGCGCCGCACGTCGCGTCCTGGCCGGTCCCTCCGCCACCAGGGCGACCGCCCTGCGGATGATCCGGCCGACATCCGACGCGGCCACCCGCGGGTCGTGCCGGACGAGGACCCCACCGGTGACCGGGTTGGCCTGGGCCGCGGTGATCCCGGGCACGCGGCGCAGGGCCGCGGCGAGGACTTCGGCCGTCCGGGGCCGTCCGAGGACCAGCTTGACGTCCCAGCGCTGGCGGCCCGGAATGACCGAGCGCGGGCTCGCGTCCAGATCCACGGAACGGAATCCTGCTGCGGCACCCAGCAGAGATGGCATGTGTACGATCACCTGTTTGTGGAGGTCACCGGCGGTCCGTCGACGGGCGCGGCGGAATTCTGCGCACGGCGGACTGCTGCGACGGAGTGGAAAGTACGAATGGGGGTGGGGGTGCGGCCGAAAGGCCCCACGGCCGACCGCCGCGTGGGCTTGTCCTCCGGGGTCGGCCGGAAAACGCGCCCAGGCGGCGGACCGGGCCGCGAATCAGGGGGTCACTACGCCTTGCCGACACCGGCACCGGCGGTCGCGCGGATCCTCGGAGCCCTCGCCTCGCCCTCGGTCCGGTCGGCGGCCTCGCCCTTCTCGCCGTTCGAGGTCGCGCCCTTCTCACCGTTCGAGGCCGGCTCCTCGGCGGGCCGGTGGCCGTCACCGGAGGCGATCTGCGCCGCCACCATGTCGGCGGCCACCTCGGCTGCGAGGTCGTGGATGTTCTCCCCGGCCTCATGGGCCGCCTTCTTCACCTCCATGACGACACCGACGGACGTCTTGACGACGCCGCGCACCAACGGCTTGAGGAGACGCTTGGCCAGTGGCGCGACGATGAGACCGACCAGGAACGGCGGGACTACGGGCGGCATGATGCTCAACCTCTCTACGCAGACGGATGACAGGGGCCCCGGGCACTGCGAACTCCGGAGCACGCACAGCGGGGCGGACGGAAGTACCCTTTCCGGATTTCGTGATTCCCGTACCGGATTCCCTGCCGGGTCGAATTCCCCGTCGATGGGCACGCCGCCTGCTCCTCGATCACCGTAGTCCAGTCATGCCGGTCGAAGCCAAACCGTCCCGGCGGGTTTCACTCATGCGAGTGCTATCCACATCGCCGACCGCCACGGATTGTGGTACGCACACCCACCAGGACAATTGCTTGTCCTACTTTCCTATTACCCGCGGCCGCTTTCCCGATGACTGCCGAGCTCACGCGCCACCCTTCCGCGCAGGGCGGGGAACGGCAGCGCACCGCCTCCCAGCACCGCCTCGTGGAAGGCCCGTACGTCGAACCCCGCGCCCAGCTCCGTCTCGGCCCGCGCTCGCAGCCCCGCGAACTCCAGGTAGCCCGCGCGGTAGGAGAGGGCCTGCCCCGGCAGGTCCGTCGAGTACCGCAGCAGGTCGGAGGCGATCTGGCCGTCCGCCTCGGTGGAGTTGGCCCGCATGAAGTCCCGGGCCTGCGCGAGGCTCATCGTCCCGAGGTTGAGCCCGGTGTCGACGACGAGCCGCTGTGCGGTGAACCGCTCCTGCGCGAGACGCCCGTACGCGTCCCACGGGTCGTCATAGAGGCCCATCTCCCAGCCGAGCCCCGCCGCGTACTCGGCCCAACCCTCACTGAAAGCGCCGAACTCGGCCGCCTCACGCCGTAGTTGCGGAAGTGAGCGATCCTCCGCCTGGCGGGCGAGGTGGAAGTGGTGCCCCGGCGCCAGCTCGTGATAGATCAGGGAGGCCGAGCCGATCAGCGACCTCCCGTCCAGGCCCGAGCCGTTGTAGCGGTAGCGTCCGACCGGACTCGCGGCGGTCGGCAGCTCGTAGTACCCGAAGGTCATCCCCGACTCCAGCGCCGGATCCAGCCGGGCCAGCCCGTACGGCGCGGTCGGCAGGATGGCGAACCACCGCGGCAGCAGCGGGGCCAGCCGGTCGAGGTGGCCGCGGAACCGGGCCTCGACCTCCTCGGGCGTCCGGGCGTACAGCCGGGGCTCGGTCCTGAGCCGATCGTGGAACTCTCCCTCGGGGCCCCGGAAACCCAGGGTCGCGCGCACCTCCCGCATCCGCCCGGCCAGTTCGCGGCACTGCTCGCGGCCCAGCTCGTGCAACCGCTCGGGCGCGGCGTCGTCCCCGGTGGCGGTCCGGACGAAGTCGCGGTACGCCTCCTCGCCGCCCTCGTAGCGCGCCCAGCCGACCTCCGTCGGCGCCTCCTCCGGACGGCCCGGGTCGTCGACGAGGGCGAGCAGCCGGTCGAAGGCCGGCGTCAGCTCGGCCTCCACCAGCCGCCGTACCCCGTCCCGAAGGAGCCCGCGCTCGGCCGGCCCCAGCCCACCGAGCCGGTCGTCCGCCACCGCCACCCGGCGCGCCGCGGAGGACCGCAGACCCTCGACGGTGGCCCGCACCCCGGCCAGGGCCGGGGCCGGCACCCGGAAGCCGCGCGCGGCCTGCCCGGCCACCTTGTCGCCGATCGAGCCGACCACCCGCGCCAGTTCGTGCACCAGTGTCAGGTACCGCTCGGTGTCCGCCCGCCCGGCGAGGACGAAGGAGCACAGGACCGCGTCGACGTACAGCGACAGCGGGAACAGCCGGTACGGCGTGACGACTGGCGTCAGCCAGTACCACCGGCGGGCCCGCAGCTCCTGCTCGGCCAGCGCCACGAGGACGGCCGCCGTGTCGGCGTCGGCACCGGACAGCTCCGCACGGTCGAGCAGCCGCACTCGGTCCAGCACGCCCGCCGCGAACCGGGCCCGCTCCTCGGCCTCGGCGGGCGACGCCCCCGGCAGCGTCTCGACCGGGAGCCCCTGGCGGACTCTCAGCATCGGATCCCGCTCCAGCAGGAACTCCCAGTAGCGGTCCGCCAGGTGACCGACCTCGCGACCCGGTTCGTTCGTCCTCATGCCGACATCCTGTCCAGGGCGGACCGCCAGGGCGCCCGGCCGGCGGCGGACAAGACGCGATACCCCTCGAAAGAGTGAATCCGGATCCCCGCCCCGCGCCGACGGCCACCGCCGACGGCGCGGCACAGGGCCACTCCGCACGTTCGAACACCGTTTCTCCGGCGGTGAGTTGGCTCACCGATGCCCATCCCCGGTGGCACCATGGCGCCATGCTCCGTCGCCCCCTACCGGCCACCTCGACGGCCGTCATGACCGCTGCCGCTCTCGCACTGAGCGCCTGCGACGGCGCCGCCCGGTCCTCGACGACCACGCCCTTCGTGGACCGCGGGACCGTCCGGATCGCGGTGGCCGGTGAGATCCCGAGCTTCAACCCGTACACCGCCTTCGGCGCCGCCCAGGCCCGCTACGCCTACGACTCGTTGGTCAACCTCGCCCCCGACGGCACCGTGGTCACCGGCCTGGCCTCGTCATGGCAGGCCACGACCACCACGGCCGCCTTCACCCTCCGCCCGGGCGTCACCTGCTCCGACGGCACCCCCCTCACCGCCTCGGCGGTGGCCAGGGCGCTCACCTACGCGGGCGACCCGGCCAACCAGCTCGCCGGCGCCCAGACCGTCCTTCCGAACGTCCCGTTCACCGCGAGCGCCGACGACGCGGCCGGCACGGTGTCGGCGACCGCCGCCACCCCCTTCCCCTTCCTCATCCGCACCCTCGGCCTGCTGCCCGTCGTCTGCCCCGCCGGACTCGACCGGCCCCGGTCGCTGGACCGGTCGTCCCAGGGCACCGGCCCCTACGTACTGACCCGCTACACCCCCGGCGGACCGTACGAGTTCACCGTCCGCGACGGGTACGCGTGGGGCCCGGACGGTACGACCACCGCGGCGCCCGGCCTGCCGGGCCGCATCGTCGTATCGGTGGTGCCCCAGGCCTCCACCGCGGCGAACCTGCTGCTCACCGGCGGCGTCGAGATCGCGAACGTGAACGGGCCGGACCGCGCCCGGCTCACCGGCCACGGCCTGGCCGCCACCGACGTGCCGACCGTCGTCGGGCTGACCTTCTTCAACCAACGATCCGGCCGGCCCCTGGCCGACCCGGAGGTACGTCGGGCCCTGGTCGCCGCCCTCGACCGCCAGGGGCTCGCCAACGTCGCCGTCGGTGGCACCGGCCGGCCCGCCACCGACTTCGGCGCCGAGGGCGCCGTCTGCCACGCCGACCTCGCCGCCGACCTGCCCGCGCAGGACGCCGCCGCGGCGCTATCCGCGACCCGGCGCGGGAGTTCTCCCGGTTCCTGGGGGCGGTCACCCATCTGGGAGTGCTCGGGCCGGACGGCGCCGCCGACGCGCTCACCGA
>NZ_JBSGFD010000162.1:0-19578 GCF_053603215.1 Kitasatospora sp. NPDC004240
CCGGGCGCGGCCTCGGCCGCCCGGCGGGCGCCCTGCGCTCCGGCCCGCCCACGGTGGCCGGGCGGTGGTCCCTGCTGCCCGCGCCGGCCGCCGACCCGACCGTACGGGCCACCGCCCAGGCCCAGTCCCTGCTGGACCGGCACGGCCTGCTGACCCGCGGCACGGTCGCGGCCGAACGGGTGCCCGGCGGCTTCGCCGGGGTCTACCGGGTGCTGACGGCGATGGAGGAGCGCGGCCGCACCCGCCGCGGCTACTTCGTGGAGGGCCTGGGCGGCGCCCAGTTCGCCATGGACGGCGCCGCGGACCGGCTGCGCTCGGTCAACGGCCGCCTGGAGCGGGCCCGGGCCGCCGAGTGGCCGTCCGCTCCGTCGGGGGAGCCGCCGCAGGTCCTGGTGCTGGCCGCGGCCGACCCGGCGAACGCCTACGGTGCCGCGCTGCCCTGGCCCGAGCCGCCCACCGACCCGGGGGCGAAGGGGGCCGGGGCCCACCGCCCGGGGCGCAAGGCGGGCGCCCTGGTGGTCCTGGTGGACGGCGAGCTGGCGCTGTACGTCGAGCGCGGCGGCAAGTCGCTGCTGGCCTGGTCGCGGGACGAGGCCGGCCTGGCGTCGGCCACCGCCGCCCTGGCGGGCGCGGTGCGCGAGGGCGCGCTCGGCAGCGTCACCATCGAGCGGGCCAACGGTGAGCCGGCGCTCGGTTCGGCGCTCGGGGACGCCCTGGAGGAGGCCGGCTTCCACGCCACTCCCCGGGGCCTTCGGCTGCGTCCCTGAGCCCGGCCGGAACCCCTGAGCCCGGACGCGGCCCCTGAGCCCGACCGGGCGCGCGCCCGCGGGAACGCCGACGGCCGCGAGGGCGAACCCTCGCGGCCGTCGTCCGCGTTCACATCACCCGATCGGGGGCGGTTGCTCCACCGGGGCCACCGCCTCACCCGTTCGGCGCCCCGGGCCGGTGGCCCGGCGGTCGGCGTGCACCGGGATCAGTCCCAGGCCCCAGCCGCCCGCCGCGAGCAGGCCGAGCGCCGCGCCGTGCGCGAGCGGCATCCGGGCCACCAGCAGCCACCAGGCGAACCCGACCGCCAGCACCGGCAGCACCCAGCGCGCCCGTCGTCGTATTCGGACCCCGGCACTTCGGACCCCGGCACGCGCCGCCGCAGCTCTCCGCACAGCCGCCCTCCTTCGCTCGCCCCGGGCACGGTCGCCCGGGATCGAGGCCGGGTCAGGCCGCGACCACGTCCATGGCGGCGGCCTTGGGCGAGAGGTTCGCCCGGTCGGCGCCGGGGGCGGGCAGCGGTACCGGTTCGAGCACCGGCCTCAGCAGATCACCTTCGGAGAGGGTCGCCATCGCCGCAAGTTCGGCGAGCGAGAGCTCGTCGCTGACCTCGCGCATGACCTCGGACATCCGGACGTCGAGTGCGTCGCAGATGGCGGAGAGCAGCTCCGAGGAGGCCTCCTTCTGTCCCCGCTCGACCTCGGAGAGGTAACCGAGCGAAACCCTGGCGGCCGCCGACACCTCGCGGAGTGTGCGGCCCTGGCGCTGGCGCTGCCGACGCAGTACATCGCCCAGTAGGCGACGGAGCAGGATCATCGGTGCCTCCCTCCTCGGACTGCGGATCGAGATGTCACGCCCCCACCGTACCGCCTTGCCCGCGTCGCGTGCGGGGACCGTGGTCGTGTTCACTCTGGGCTGCAAGGCTGTCCCCTCCCCATTTCCGGTGTCGCACCCGGGCCGTCGTGCCCCTCGTCGAAGCCGCGGTGCGGCACCCGGTCACCGCCACGCCATTCCTTCGCCACCTGGTTTCTGCCCAACCAGGCCCTCCCATGTAACACGATCCTCCAGCTGTGCATGCCCTCGCGCCAGTTCGGCAGATCTCGGTTCTGTGGAGATCTTGCTCCGTACCCGATCCGGGGCGGGCGCCGGACGGGCCGGAGGCGGCGTCAGGGCGTCGGCGCACCGGCCGGGAGCCGCCCGAGGAGCAGCTCCAGGGCGGAGGACACCGCCTCGTGACGGATTGTGGCACGCTCCCCCGACAGCCGTGGCGAACTGACCAGAGTTCCCCCCGGACCGGCCACCGCGAGGTGTACGGTGCCCACCGGCTGCCCGTCCTGCGGCTCCGGCCCGGCCACCCCGGTCGTCGCGAGCCCGTACGTGGCGCCGAGCAGCCGCCGCACGCCCTCGGCCATCTGCCGGGCCACCACCGGGTGCACCGGCCCGTGCACGGCCAGCAGGCCCTCGTCCACGCCGAGCACCGAGGCCTTCAGCTCGGTCGCGTACGCGGTCACCGAGCCCCGGAAGGTCGCGGAGGCGCCCGGGACGTCCACCAGGGCGGCCGCGAGCAGTCCGCCGGTCAGCGACTCGGCGACGGCCACCGTGGCACCGGCCGCCCGCAGTCCGGCGTGCGCCCGCGCAGCCAGTTCGAGGCGCTCCGGCGCGTGCTCCCCCGACGCGCCCGCACCCGGGGCCCCGGCACCCGCCGGGCGGTCCGGCGTACGGCCGAGCGCGACCGCGTCCCCCGTCGGCGCCGGCTCCCCCGCCGGCGTCCCCCCGTCGCGCACCCCGGTCACCGTCCCTCGCGCCGAGCCGCCAGGCCCTCGCGGCGCAGTCGCAGCGCCTGGCCGACGTACTCCAGCGCGGTGCCGACGGTCAGCAGCACGGCCACGGCCATCAGCACGGCCCGCGCGGTGGCGAGCCAGCCGGTCAGCTCCAGCACGTACATGCCGACCGCGATGCCCTGGGTGAGCGTCTTGAGCTTGCCGCCCCGGCTGGCCGGGATGACCCCGTAGCGGATCACCCAGAACCGCATGAGGGTGATGCCGAGCTCGCGGGCCAGGATGACCACGGTGACCCACCAGGGCAGGTCGCCCAGGATCGACAGGCCGATCAGCGCGGAGCCCATGATCGCCTTGTCGGCGATCGGGTCGGCGATCTTGCCGAAGTCGGTGACCAGGCCCTTGCGGCGGGCCAGCTCGCCGTCGAAGAGGTCGGTGATCATCGCGATGGCGAACGCGGCCCAGGCGACCGCGCGCCACTTGGGGTTGTCCCCGCCGTCGGCGAACAGCAGCGCCACGAACACCGGCACCAGGAGGAGCCGGAGCATGGTCAGCATGTTGGCGATGTTCCAGACCCCCGGGGGCGGGGGCACCGCGGCCCCCGGTCGCTCCGGGTGGGCCGCGGCGGGTGCGCCGGGCCCCTTGGTCATGCCCCGGCTCCCTGGGCTCCCGCCGCCTGCGGCACCCGGACCTGCTCCAGCGCCTCGGCGACCAGGTCGACGCCCTCGCTGGCGACCACCCGGGCCCGCCAGAACTGGCCGACCTCCGGGTTCTCGACGCCGGTGAGGGTGGTCAGGCCGTCGGTCTCCGGCGCCTGGTGGGCGGCGCGGCCCTCGACCAGGTCGTCCTCCACCGACTCGATCAGCACCTCGACCTCGCTGCCGATGCGCTGCTCGGCCCGCTGGGCGGTGAGCTCCTCGGCCAGCCGGGAGAGCCGGGCCAGCCGGTCGGCCACCACGTCCTCGGGCAGCTTGCCGTCGTAGGTGGCGGCCTCGGTGCCGTCCTCGTCGGAGTAGCCGAAGACGCCGATCGCGTCCAGGCCGGCGTTGGTGATGAAGCGCTCCAGCTCGGCGAAGTCCTCCTCGGTCTCCCCGGGGAAGCCGACGATGAAGTTGGAGCGGGCGCCGGCCTGCGGGGCCTTGGCGCGGATCGAGCCGAGCAGTTCCAGGAACTGGTCGGTGGAGCCGAAGCGGCGCATCCGGCGCAGCACGGCCGGCGCCGAGTGCTGGAAGGACAGGTCGAAGTACGGCACCACGTCGGTGGTCCCGGTCATCGCGTCGATCAGCCCCGGGCGCATCTCGGCGGGCTGCAGGTACGAGACCCGGACCCGCTCGACGCCCTCGATCGAGGCGATCTCCCCGAGCAGCGTCTCCAGCAGCCGGATGTCACCGAGGTCCTTGCCGTACGAGGTGTTGTTCTCGCTGACCAGGACGACCTCGCGGACGCCCTCCCCGGCCAGCCAGCGGGCCTCGTGGACCACGTCGGAGGGGCGGCGGGAGATGAACGAGCCGCGGAACGCCGGGATGGCGCAGAAGGAGCACCGCCGGTCGCAGCCGGAGGCGAGCTTGACCGAGGCGACCGGGCTGGAGTCCAGCCGCTTGCGCAGGGTGCGCGGGCCGGAGGCGGGCGCGAGGCCCTCGGGCAGGTCGGTGATGGACGCGGCCTCGGCCTCGCCGCCGCCGTGGCCCGGCAGGGCGACCGCCTCGGCCGCGGACTGACGCTCGGCCGGGCTGATCGGCAGCAGCTTGCGGCGGTCGCGGGGGATGTGGGGGGCGTGGTGGCCGCCGGAGAGGATGGTCTGGAGGCGGTCGGAGATGTCGGCGTAGTCGTCGAATCCGAGCACGCCGTCCGCCTCGGGCAGCGCGTCGGCGAGCTCCTTGCCGTAGCGCTCGGCCATGCAGCCGACCGCGACCACGGCCTGGGTGCGGCCGTGACCCTTGAGGTCGTTGGCCTCCAGCAGGGCGTCGACGGAGTCCTTCTTGGCGGCCTCGACGAAGCCACAGGTGTTGACGACGGCCACGTCGGCCTCGGAGGCGTCGTCGACCAGCGACCAGCCGTCGGCCTCCAGTCGCCCGGCGAGTTCCTCGGAGTCCACCTCGTTGCGGGCGCATCCGAGCGTGACAAGGGCGACAGTACGGCGTTCAGGCATAGGGCCAAGATTAACGCGCGGCCGCCGGGGCCGTTCGCCCCGGAGGCCGCGCGCCCCGGTTCCGCGGATGATCGTCGGGCCGCGACCCGCCCGTGGTCAGCCCGCCTGCGGGTCTCCGGGGGTGTACGTGACGTGCACCACCTGCCCGTCCTTGCCCGCCTTGCCCATGTCCTTGCCGTTGACGTACACGTGCACGGCCCCGGCGTTGCCGATCACCAGCTTGATCTTCTTGGGGTCGGTGAAGGTCTGGTCCTGCCCCTCCTCCAGGTTGTTCTGGAAGAGCGACTTGCCACTGCCGTCCAGCGCGGAGACCCAGCTGGTGTCACGCTCGGCGACCAGCTTGACGGTGACCTTGTCGGCCGGGGCCGCGGCGATCGCCGCGACACTCGGCGCGGGGGCCGGGGGCTGCACGCCGGGCGTGACGGCGGGGGCGACCGAGCCGGTGCCGGAGCCGCTGGGCAGCGGCGCGCTGGCGGACCCGGTGATCGAGCCGCCGGTGGTGCCGTTGAGGAGGTTGAAGCCGATCAGGCCGACCACGGCGACGATCGCGGCGACCATGGCCGCCGTCCAGTTCGGACGGCGCCGGTCGGTGACCTTGATCGGACCGGTGTCCGCCATCAGCTGGGTGGGGCGCTTCTGCGCCGGGGCGCCGCCGTGCGCGGCGTCGTACCGGGCCACCAGGGCGTCGCCGTCCACACCGACGGCGCGGGCGATCGAGCGGATGTGCCCGCGGGCGTAGAAGTCGCCCCCGCACCGCTCGAAGTCGTCCTCCTCGATGGCGTGCACGATCGGCACCCGGACCCGGGTGCTCGTACTGACCTGATCCACCGTGAGCCCGGCGTCGATCCGGGCGGTGGACAGCGTCCGGCCGATGCTCACGGCATCGGCCGCCTGCTCCGCGACGGGCTCGTCACCGGACGGCCTGGCGGAGGCTCCGCGATCCTCGCGGTCGGGGGACTTGCCGATGGTCACTGGACGCGCCTTTCGAGCGGATGGCCACCTGCTGGAGAACAGTCTAGGGGCGGGGGTGGATCGTTTCTCAAGCGGAACAGGCCCGAATGCGCGTGCCCGTCCCGGCGGGCCGCTGACCCCCGGTCAATCCGGGGGTTCACCGTGCCTTCGGGCCTGTGACGCGAGGCGGATCCGATCGGTTCCACCTCGCGCCCACCTTCCTCCGAACGAGTGAAGGGGACGGGTTGTCACCCGCCCCTTCGACGGGTCGTCAGTCCACGGAGGGATTCGGAGGCCTCCGTGGGCCCCGGGCGGTCAGCCGCGGATGGCGAGGATGACCCCGTCGAGCTCGTCCGGTTTGACCAGCACGTCGCGGGCCTTGGAGCCCTCGCTGGGGCCGACGATCCCGCGCGACTCCATCAGGTCCATCAGCCGGCCGGCCTTGGCGAAGCCGACCCTCAGCTTGCGCTGGAGCATCGAGGTCGAGCCGAACTGCGTGGAGACCACCAGTTCGGCGGCCTGGATCAGCAGGTCGAGGTCGTCGCCGATCTCCTCGTCGATCTCCTTCCTCGGCCCGCCGCCCACCGTCACGTCGTCCCGGTAGACGGCGCTCAGCTGGTCCTTGCAGTGCTGCACGACGGCGGCGATCTCCGCCTCCGTCACGAACGCGCCCTGCATCCGGATCGGCTTGCTCGCGCCCATCGGCAGGAACAGCGCGTCGCCCTTGCCGATCAGCTTCTCCGCGCCCGGCTGGTCCAGGATGACCCGGGAGTCGGCCAGCGAGGAGGTCGCGAAGGCGAGCCGGGACGGCACGTTCGCCTTGATCAGACCGGTGACCACGTCCACCGAGGGCCGCTGGGTGGCCAGCACCAGGTGGATGCCGGCGGCCCGGGCGAGCTGGGTGATCCGCACCACCGAGTCCTCGACGTCCCGCGGGGCGACCATCATCAGGTCGGCCAGCTCGTCGACGATCACCAGCAGGTACGGGTACGGCGTCAGCTCGCGCTCGCTGCCGGGCGGCGCGGTGACCTTGCCGGCCCGGACCGCCGCGTTGAAGTCGTCCACGTGCCGGAACCCGAACGCGGCCAGGTCGTCGTAGCGCAGGTCCATCTCGCGCACCACCCACTGGAGGGCCTCGGCGGCCTTCTTGGGGTTGGTGATGATCGGCGTGATCAGGTGCGGGATGCCCTCGTACGCGGTCAGCTCGACCCGCTTGGGGTCGACCAGCACCATCCGCACCTCGTCCGGGGTGGCCCGGGCGAGCACCGAGGTGATCAGGCAGTTGATGCAGGAGGACTTGCCCGCGCCGGTCGCGCCGGCCACCAGGATGTGCGGCATCTTGGCGAGGTTGGCCATCACGGTGTGGCCCTCGACGTCCTTGCCCATGCCGACGACCATCGGGTGGGTGTCCTCGGCGGCGGTGCGCGAACGCAGCAGGTCGCCGAGGTTGACCATCTCGCGGTCCCGGTTGGGGATCTCGATGCCGACCGCGGACTTGCCCGGGATCGGGCTGATGATCCGCACGTCCGGGCTGGCCACCGCGTACGCGATGTTCTTGGCGAGCGCGGTGATCCGCTCGACCTTGACGGCCTGGCCGAGCTCGACCTCGTAGCGGGTGACCGTCGGGCCGCGGGTGAAGCCGGTGACCCGGGCGTCCACCTTGAACTCGGAGAGGACGGTGCTGAGCTGGGCGACCACCTCGTCGTTGAGGGCGCTGCGGGTCTTCGCGGGGCCGCCGCGCTCCAGCAGGTCCAGCGAGGGCAGCGCGTAGGTGATGTCGCCGGAGAGCTGGAGCTGCTCCATCCGCACCGGCGCCGGGCCGTGCTCCTCGGGCGCGCCCGCGCCGCCGCTGCGGGCGGCCGGGACGGCCGGCTCCTCCGGCGGGGCGGTGCGGTCCTGCACCTGACGCACCATGTCCGCCACCGCGGAGGACGGCGAGACGCCGTAGACCAGCGCGCCGTCCAGGTCGGCGGCGGCGCCCGCGGCGAGGTCCCGGGTGGCGTAGGGGTCCGGCGCGGGGTCGTCGGCGAGGACCTCGGGCAGGGCCGAGTCCAGCTCCGGCTCGTCGACCTTCTTGCGGCGGCGCTGGCGGCGGGCGGCGACCTCGTCGCCGGGGTCGTCGCCCAGGGTGAAGGGCAGCGCCGAGGGGTCGGCGTCCTCCGGCGGTTCGGTGGACGGCTCGCGCTCCGGCGCACGCCCCTCGGGCAGCTCGTCCCCCGGGCCGGGCTCGACCACGCCCAGGCGCACCCCGAGGGCGCGCAGCCGCTCCGGGATGCGGTTGACCGGGGTCGCGGTGACCACCAGCAGACCGAAGAAGGCCAGCAGCAGGAGCAGCGGCACCGCCAGCGGCGGGCCGGCGGCGGCCATCATCGGGGTGGAGGCGGCCCAGCCGACGATGCCGCCGGCCTCCCTTATCCGGGTCGCGCCGCTGCCCATCACGGGCGCGCCGCACCCGATGTGGACCAGGCCGAGCACCCCGATCACCAGGGCGCTCAGGCCGATCACGATCCGCCCGTTGGCCTCCGGCACCTCCGGATGACGCATCAGCCGGACCGCGATGCCGGCGAGCAGCAGCGGCACCAGCACGTCCAGGCGCCCGAACAGACCCGAGACCACGGCGGTGGCGGCCTCGCCCAGCCAGCCCTGCGGGCTGAACCAGGTGCCGGCGGCGGTGACCAGCGCGAGCGCGAACAGCAGCAGCCCGACGCCGTCCTTGCGGTGCGCCGGGTCGAGGCCCTTCGCCCCGTCACCGAAGCCGCGGAACAGCGCACCGACGGCGTGTGCCAGACCCAGCCACACGGCGCGCACGGCGCGGAAGAGTATCGGTCGGGGCGCGGGCGGCGCCGGCGCGGGCGCGGCCTTCTTCGCCGCGGCCTTCTTCGCGGGAGCCGCCTTCTTGGCCGCCGCCTTCTTCGCGGGCGGCTTGGCCGGAGCCTTCGCCGCGGCCTTCTTGGACGGTCCCGGACTCGGGTTGCGTGCCGCGCTGCCGGGCGTACGTGTGGCCATGGGTCAGCAGCCTACCGGCGGGGGCGACCGGTGCACACGCGTGCCCGCGGGGCCGCCGGGACGTGTCGCAGACACTCCGTCACGCCGCCCGCTCTCACCCGTACGGCCCAGGCCGCCGGGGCGCCGTACGGGTGCCCCGGAGCCCGCCGGAGCCGGCCCGCCGGGAGGGTCCCGAGCGTCACTCCGAGCCGGGGCGCAGCGCCTCCAGTGCCCGGCGCAGGCCGGTGAGCTTGCGCTCCAGATGGGCGGCGGTGGCGGCCGCGGCACGCTCCTCGGTGCCGTCCAGCTGCTTGGTCAGGGCCTCGGCCTGCTCCTCCGCCGCGGCCAGCCGGGCCGAGAGCTCGCCGAGCAGCGGGCCGCCGATGACCGGCTGCCCGCCCGCCTCCAGTTGCAGGCGCAGCAGTGCGGCCTGCTCCTTGAGCTGGCAGTTCTTCATGTAGAGGTCGACGAAGACCGACACCTTGGCGCGCAGCACCCAGGGGTCGAAGGGCTTGGAGATGTAGTCGACCGCGCCGGCCGCGTAACCCCGGAAGGTGTGGTGCGGGCCGTGGTTGATCGCGGTCAGGAAGATGATCGGGATGTCCCGGGTGCGCTCGCGCCGCTTGATGTGCGAGGCGGTCTCGAAGCCGTCCATGCCGGGCATCTGGACGTCCAGCAGGATCACCGCGAAGTCGTCGGTGAGCAGCGCCTTGAGCGCCTCCTCCCCGGACGCCGCGCGCACCAGCGTCTGGTCCAGCGCGGAGAGGATCGCCTCCAGCGCCAGCAGGTTCTCCGGCCGGTCGTCGACCAGGAGGATCTTCGCCTTCTGCACTGCGGCCCGCCCTCCTGTCGTCTGCCTGCCCGGTGAAGGCACCCGCGTACTGCCCACCACTACCCCGGTCATGCTAGCCGCACCCCCTCGCCCGGCACATCGCTCCGTCGCCAGATGATCCGGAGCAGCGCGCACCCAGTGCACCGGCGCACGCTCAGCACTGCGTCGCCGTTCGGTCACTGTTCGCAACGATCGGTGACCCTACCGGGTTCCCACCCCCGACCGCCACCAAACCGTCCCACCGGGCGGAGCGAACCCCGGAGCGAACCCCGGAGCACGCGCCCCCGCCGGTCGGCGGTCCGGCCGCCGCGGGGGCCCGGAGGCTAGGCGCGCCCCAGGCGCTGGCGCATCACGGCGAGCAGGTGGTCGGTCTCCACCGGCTTGGTGATGTGGTCGGTGGCACCGGCCTCCAGCGACTTCTCGCGGTCGCCCTTCATCGCCTTGGCGGTCAGCGCGATGATCGGCAGGCCCGCGAACTGGGGCATCCGGCGGATCGCCTCGGTGGTCGCGTAGCCGTCCATCTCCGGCATCATGATGTCCATCAGGACCAGCGCCACGTTCTCGTGCTGCTCCAGCATCTCGATGCCCTCGCGGCCGTTCTCCGCGTACAGCACGGTCAGGCCGTACTGCTCCAGCACGCTGGTGAGGGCGAAGACGTTGCGCACGTCGTCGTCCACGATCAGCACCTGCTCGCCGTCGAAGCGGCCGTCCGCCGACCGGGCCGGGGCCGGCGGGGCGGGGCGCTCGGCGGGCAGCTCCAGGGCGGCCGCGCGGCGGCGTTCGAGGGCGCCGCGGCGGCGCTCCTCGGCCAGTTCGCGGACCTCCTGCGCCCAGTGGTCGGCCGGGTTCTCCCCGACCGGGACGGGCGTGCCCGCCGGGGTGACCCCCACCGAGGCGCGCGGGGCCGGGGCCGCCGGCACGGACGGACGACCGTCGGCGGCCGGCGCGTCCGGCGCCTCGGCGCGCAGCGGCAGGTACAGCGTGAAGGTGGAGCCCCGGCCGAGCTCGCTCTCGGCGTGGATCTCGCCGCCGAGCAGCCGGGCGATCTCCCGGCTGATGGACAGGCCCAGGCCGGTCCCGCCGTACTTGCGGCTGGTGGTGCCGTCGGCCTGCTTGAACGCCTCGAAGATCTCCCGGAGCTTGTTGTCGGGGATGCCGATGCCGGTGTCGGAGACCGAGAAGGCGATCAGCTCCTCGTCCGGGCCCTGGATCGAGCCGGACTCCAGCAGCCGCTCGCGCACGTGCGGGGGGACGCTCGGCCCGGCCGGGCTGATCGAGAAGTCGACCGCGCCGGAGTCGGTGAACTTGACCGCGTTGGAGATCAGGTTGCGCAGCACCTGCTGGAGCCGCTGCTCGTCGGTGTGCAGGGTGACCGGCAGCGCGGGCGACACCCGGACGCCGAAGTCCAGGTGCTTGTCGACCGCGACGGGCTGGAAGGTGGCCTCCACGTAGTCGACCAGCTGGACCAGGGCGATCTTGGCCGGCCGGACGTCCATCTTGCCGGCCTCGACCTTGGACAGGTCGAGGATGTCGTTGATGAGCTGGAGCAGGTCGGAGCCGGCACCGTGGATGGTGTCGGCGAACTCGACCTGCTTCGGGGAGAGGTTGCCCTCGTTGTTGTCCGACAGCAGCTTGGCCAGGATCAGCAGCGAGTTCAGCGGGGTGCGCAGCTCGTGCGACATGTTGGCGAGGAACTCGCTCTTGTAGCGGGAGGCGAGGGCGAGCTGCTCGGCACGCTCCTCCAGGACCTGCCGGGCCTCCTCGATCTCGCCGTTCTTGATCTCGATGTCGCGGTTCTGCTGGGCCAGCTGCTCGGCCTTCTCCTGGAGCTCCTCGTTGGTGCGCTCCAGCTCCTCCTGACGGGCCTCCAGCTCGGCGGACCGCATGGAGAGTTCGGCGGTCAGCCGCTGGGACTCCAGGAGCAGGCCCTCGGTCTTGGTGTTGACGCTGATGGTGTTGACGGTGACGCCGATCAGGTCGGCGATCTGGTTGAGGAAGTCCAGCGCCACGGTGGTGAAGGAGCTGAAGGTGGCCAGCTCGATCACGCCCAGCAGCCGGCCCTCGAACAGCACCGGGAGCACCACGATGTGCGAGGGCGAGGCCTCGCCGAGACCGGAGGCGATCTTCAGGTAGCCGGGCGGGGCCTCCCGCAGGATGATCGAGCGCTTCTCGACCGCCGCCTGGCCGATCAGCGACTCGCCGGGCCGGAAGGTGGTCGGCATCGCCCGGCGCTGGTAGCCGTAGCTGCCGATCAGCCGCAGCACGGTGTCGTTCTCGTCGTCGTCCTCGGTGATCAGCTCGGCGGTCCGGCCGGCCGGCTGGGCGAGGAAGAAGGCGCCGTGCTGGGCGGAGACCACCGGGGTCAGCTCGGTCATGATCAGCGAGGCGACCGCCTCCAGGTCCCGGCGGCCCTGGAGCAGGCCCGAGATCCGGGCCAGGTTGGTCTTCAGCCAGTCCTGCTCCTGGTTGGTGCGGGTGGTCTCGCGCAGGTTGGCGATCATCTGGTTGATGTTGTCCTTGAGCTCGTCGAGCTCCCCGGACGCGTCCACGTCGATCCGCAGGCTCAGGTCGCCCCTGGTCACGGCGGTGGCGACCTGCGCGATCGCGCGCACCTGCCGGGTCAGGTTGTTGGCGAGCTCGTTCACCGACTCGGTGAGGTCCTGCCAGGTGCCGTCCACCCCGGGCACCCGGGCCTGGCCGCCGAGGCGGCCGTCGGTGCCCACCTCGCGGGCCACCCTGGTCACCTCGTCCGCGAACGCCGACAGCTGGTCGACCATGATGTTGATGCTGGTCTTCAGCTGCAGGATCTCGCCGCGGGCGTCGACGTCGATCTTCTGCGACAGGTCGCCCTTGGCCACCGCCGTGATGACCAGCGCGATGTTGCGCACCTGTCCGGTCAGGTTGTTGGCCATCTGGTTGACGTTGTCGGTGAGGTCCTTCCAGATGCCGGCCACGCCCGGCACCCCGGCCTGGCCGCCCAGGATGCCGTCGGTGCCCACCTCGCGGGCCACCCTGGTCACCTCCACCGCGAAGGCGGAGAGCTGGTCGACCATGATGTTGAGGGTCCCGGCGAGCGCCGCGACCTCGCCCTGCGCCTCGATGGTGATCTTCTTGGACAGGTCACCGCGGGCCACCGCGGTGGCGACCTCGGCGATGCTGCGCACCTGGCTGGTCAGGTTGTTCGCCATGAAGTTGACGTTGTCGGTCAGGTCCTTCCAGATGCCCGACACCCCGCGCACCCGGGCCTGGCCGCCCAGGATGCCCTCGGTGCCCACCTCGCGGGCCACCCGGGTCACCTCGTCGGCGAACGCGGAGAGCTGGTCCACCATGGTGTTCACGGTGGTGACCAGCTCCAGGATCTCGCCCCGGGCGTCGACGGCGATCTTCTTGGAGACGTCGCCGCGGGCCACCGCCGTGGTCACCTCGGCGATGCTGCGGACCTGGATGGTCAGGTTGTCGGCCATCAGGTTGACGCTGTTGGTCAGGTCCTTCCAGGTCCCGGAGACCCCGGGCACCTGCGCCTGACCGCCGAGACGGCCCTCGGTGCCCACGTCCCGGGCCACCCGGGTCACCTCGTCCGCGAACGCGGAGAGCTGGTCGACCATGGTGTTGATGGTGTTCTTCAGCTCCAGGATCTCGCCGCGGGCGTCCACCTGGATCTTCTGCGACAGGTCGCCCTTGGCCACCGCCGTCGTGACCTGGGCGATGTTGCGGACCTGGTCGGTGAGGTTGTTGGCCATGAAGTTGACGTTGTCGGTGAGGTCCCGCCACACCCCGGCCGCGCCCGGCACCTGCGCCTGACCGCCGAGACGGCCCTCCGTACCGACCTGGCGGGCCACCCGGGTGACCTGCTCCGCGAAGCCGGAGAGCTGGTCGACCATCGTGTTGATGGTGTTCTTCAGCTCCAGGATCTCGCCCCGCGCGTCCACCTCGATCTTCTGCGAGAGGTCCCCGCGCGCCACCGCCGTGGTCACCTGGGCGATGTTGCGCACCTGGCCGGTCAGGTTGTCGGCCATGAAGTTCACCGAGTCGGTGAGGTCCTTCCAGGTCCCGGAGACCCCGGGCACCTGCGCCTGACCGCCGAGACGGCCCTCGGTGCCCACGTCCCGGGCCACCCCCGTCACCTGCGCGGCGAAGGAGTTGAGCTGGTCCACCATCGTGTTGACGGTGTTCTTCAGCTCCAGCATCTCCCCGGCCACCTCGACCGTGACCTTGCGCGACAGGTCGCCCTTGGCCACCGCGGTGGTCACCTGGGCGATGTTGCGCACCTGCGCGGTCAGCCGGCCCGCCATGGTGTTGACCGAGTCCGCGAGGTCCTTCCAACTTCCCGACACGCTGCGGACCTTGGCCTGGCCGCCGAGCTTGCCCTCGGTGCCCACCTCGCGGGCCACCCGGGTCACCTCGTCGGTGAACTCCGAGAGCTGGTCAACCAGCCCGTTCACCGTCCGCCCGATCCGCAGGTACTCCCCGCGCAGCGGATGGCTCACGCCGTTGGAGTGCAGCGAGCGCAGCTCCATCTTCTGGTCCAGGTCGCCCTCGGCGATCGAGGTCAGCACCCGGCCCACCTCGGCCATCGGCCGCGCCAGATCGTCGATCAGCGCGTTGCAGTTGTCGACCGCCGCCATCCAGGCGCCCTCGCCCGCGCCGGTCTCCAGCCGCTCGTTCAGCCGGCCCTCGCGGCCCACCGCCCGCCGCACCCGGGCCAGTTCGCCCGTCAGGTGCTGGTTGCGCTCGGCGACCTCGTTGAACACCGCGGCGATCTCCGCCAACGGCCCGTCCGCCGGCACCGTCAGGCGCCGCTTGAAGTTGCCGTCACGCATCGCCGTCAGCGCCGCCAGCAGCTTGCGCAGCTCGGCGGGCTCGGCACCCCGGTGCTGGTTGGACCGCCGGTCGGCCGCGCTCCGTGGTGCGGCCCCGGACCGCCCGCCGCGCGGGGCGGGCGGCGTCGTACCGGTTGCGTCCTTGGTGGCCGAACTCAACGGGACCCTCCCACATCGTGAACTCCCCGGCGGCCGTCCGCACTCCAACGGGTACGGGCGGCGCCGCCGGCTCCGCGAAAACAGCGTCCCGGCGACCCCTCCCGGGTCACCGGCACCGCGTCGACCGTACTGCCGCACCGGCCGCCGCGGACCCCCCAGTCTGGCAGCACCGGCGCCGGGTGTACGGCCGGTTGCGCTCTGTTGGTGCCGCACCGGCCGAAACAGGTGTCCAGAATCACCCTCAGGTGCCTGTTTCGACGCCCCGCCCCCACGGGGAACCCAGCGGAAAGTAGGGTGGAGCGCTGCACCGGGCCACGGCCCCGCGCCGACGCCCCCGCCACCCGCGGGCACGCGCGCCGACGACGCCGCCGTTACCCGGCCAGCCAGGGCCAGAGCAGAGGAGAAGTGGCAACGTGGTCAGCGCGCGCGCAGCCGCCACCTTCGACCCCGACGGCCGGTCGGCCTCAGCCGCCCGCGCCTTCGTCCGGGACGCCCTGCTCGGGTGGGGCCTGCCCGAGGTCGTCGACGACGCGGTCGTCCTGGTCAGCGAGCTCGTCACCAACGCCGTCGTGCACGCCGGCACCGCCGCCGAGGTCTGCTGCCTGCGCGAGGACGGCACCATCCGCGTCGAGGTCACCGACCACCACCCCGAACGCGGCCTGCCCTCCTTCGCCGACGTCCCTGTCACCGCCTCCGACCGCTACGCCGACCCCGACGGCGAGGGCGGCCGCGGGCTGCTGATGTGCTCCGCCCTCGCCAGCCGCTGGGGCGTCGAGTACTCCGCCGGCCGCAAGACCGTCTGGTTCCGCCTCGCCCTGCCCGAGCCCGTCACCGGCACCCGCTACGCCGTGCCCGCCACCCCCGGCAGCGAACTGCCCAGCAGCGCCGGGCCGGTGCACGTCGCCGTCGTCCAGATCGACGACGACGGCCGCGTCCTCGCCTGGAACCCCGACGCCGAGGCGCTCTTCCGCCACCCCGCCAAGACCGTCCTCGGCCGCCCCTGGGCCGACCTCGCCGACTGGCCGGGATCCCCCGGCCGCGGCCTGGGCCTCGCCGAGACCCTGCGGCTCGCCCGCTGGGAGGGCGGCTTCGGCCTGCGCGACGCCGACGGCCACGTCATCGAGGTGTACGGCCTTCAGGTCCGCGTCCGCGACGCCGTCGGCATCCCCTCCACGCTCTGCCTGCTGGTCCGCGAGCCCGACCGGGCCGTGCTGCGCTCCCCCGCCCGCGCGCTCGGCGGCGACTCCCCCGAACACCCCGGCGGCACCCTCGACCTGCTCAGCGGGCCCGTCCCGGACGACCTCGGCACGCTCCTCCAGCGCACCGTCGAACGCGCCCGCGACCTGCTCGACGCCGACGCCGCGTACCTGCTGCTCACCACCGACGACGAGAGCGAGTTCGAGGTCCGCGCCGCCACCGGCCTCACCACCGGCCACCGCCGCCACACCCGCTTCCCCGTCGAGAGCCCCAACCGCTACGACTCCGCCCGGCTGCCCTCCGTCCACGAGGACCTCGCCACCCGCCCCACCGCACTGCCCGTCCTCACCGGCAGCGGCCTGCGCTCCCTGGTCACCGTCCCGCTCAAGGTCGAGGGCCGCCTCATCGGCTCCCTCGGCGTCGCGGCCGCCGCCCCCGGCCGCTACGACAACGAGGACGCGCTGCGGCTGCAGTTCGCCGCCGACCGGGTCGCCCTCTCCCTGGAGAGCGCCCGGCTCGCCGAGCTCGAACGGCTGCGCCGCGGCTCGCTCTCCTTCCTCGTCGAGGCCTCCGACCTGCTGGCCGGCACCCTCGAACACGAGCAGACCCTCGCCCTGATGGCCCAGATGGCCGTCCCCACCCTCGCCTCCTGGTGCGCCGTCTACACCACCGGCGAGCACGGCGCGCCCGCCGGCCTCGCCTTCGTCCTGCACGAGGACGAGGACCGCATCGACCCGCTGCGCGACCTGCTCGACAAGACCCCCGCCCCGGAGGCCGACCCGGCACCCGGCGCCCGGTTCTGGAAGGGCCCGCACGAGACCGCCCGCGCCAACGGCCTCACCGACGGCCCCGGACTCTCCGGCCTGCTCGGCGAGACCGTCGTCCTGCCGCTCGCCGCCCGCAACCGCGTCATCGGCCTGCTCACCCTCGGCACCTCCGCCGGCGTCGGCTTCCGCCAGGAGATCCTCGAACTCGCCGAGGACCTCTCCCGCCGGGCCGCCCTGGCCCTCGACAACTCCCGGCTCTACTCCGAGCGCACCGCCACCAGCCAGGCCCTGCAACGCAGCCTGCTGCCACCGGAGTTGCCCGAGATCCCGGGCGTCGAGGTGGACGTCTACTACCAGGCCGCGGGCGAGGGCAACGAGGTCGGCGGCGACTTCTACGACCTCTTCACCATCCGTGAGGGCACCTACGGCTTCGCCATCGGCGACGTCTGCGGCACCGGCCCCGAGGCGGCCTCCGTCACCGGCCTGGCCCGCCACTCGCTGCGCCTGCTCGCCCGCGAGGGCCTCGACGCCCCGCAGGTCCTCACCCGCCTCAACGCGGCCATCCTGGACGAGGGTTCGCGCAGCCGCTTCCTCACCCTGCTGTACGGCGAGCTGACCCCGCGTCCGGACGGCAGCACCGAGCTCTCCCTGGTCTGCGCCGGCCACCCGCTGCCGCTGCGGCTGCGCACCGACGGCCGGGTCGACCGGGCCGCCACCCCGCAGCCGCTGCTCGGCGTCATGGACGACCTCGAACTCACCGCGGAGACCCTGGTGCTGGCGCCCGGCGAGGTCCTGCTCTGCGTCACCGACGGCGTCACCGAACGCCGCGAGGGCCGGCGGATGCTCGGCGACGACGGCCTCGCCGAGGTCCTCACCGGCTGCACGGGGCTCACCGCGGGCGCCGTCGCGCTGCGCGTCCAGCGGGCGGTCGAACGCTTCGTCCCGGAGCCGCCGTCGGACGACATGGCGATCCTGACGCTGCGGGTGCCGGGCCAGCGGGTGGGGTGAGCCGGGGCGCTCCCGGCCCGGTCCCGGTACGCGTCATCGGCTCCTCGGGCGCGCGTTCCCGTCGTTACCGGTGCGCCTCTTCGTCGCTTCCGGTGCGCCTTCTCTTCGCTCCCGGTGCGCCTTCTCGTCGCTCCCGGTGCGCGTCCGGACCGTTTCCGTGAGCATTCCACAGCTGACGGCGTCGCAAATTGTGCGATTCACAAGGGTACAAGCCTGTGGAGCCGGGTACACCGATCTCACCCGGGGAATCCCCCGGTGGGGACACCGACCAGCAGCCTCCCGCTGCCGGCCCATCACCTGACCGCAGCCGCACGCACGCTCCAGCCGTGCGTCCTCGGCACGGTCCAGCGCGCCCACTCCCTCGCACACGCAACTCTCACTCACCCGAGTCACACCGTCGCGCCCTGCGCGCACCCAGAGTGAAAGGAGCCTCCGGTGAGCAACGACGCTACCGGGGCACAGAACGCCCGTTCCACCGGCGCCGACGCGGGTAACCTCGGCTACCTCGCGCTCGGCCTGACACTCCTCGCCTTCGGCCTGCTCTCCACCGGCGTCTTCAGCGGCACCGGGGTCAAGAACGCGGCCGGCCTCGCCCACCTCGTCGGCGGTGTCACACTGTTCATCGCCGGCATCTGGCAACTGCGCGGCGGCGACGGCTTCACCGGCACGGCCTTCACCGGCCTCGGCGCCTTCTGGGCCACCTGGTCCCAGGCGGGCGGCGCCGGCAAGAACGCCGTCGGCCTGTTCCTGCTGCTCTTCGCCCTGCTCGCCCTCACCCTGGCGCTGGCCGGCTGGAACTCCGGCCTCTTCGCCCGGGGGGTCTACGGTCTGCTGACCGTCGCCCTGGTCGTGGCCGCCGTCGGCGCCTTCAACGAGTCCGCCGGGATCACCAAGGTCTCCGGCTGGGTCGCCGCGGCCGCCGGCCTGGTCTCCTGGTACTGGGCCACCGCCAACATGACCAACGGCGCCTGGGGCCGCGAGGCCCTGCCGGTCAAGTGACGGCCGCCTGAGCGTCCACCCGCGGAACGACGGTGGGCCGGTCCCCTCCGCGAGGGGACCGGCCCACCGTCCGTGCTGTGACCGCCCTTCCGGGCCCACGCACCGCGCCGCCGACCGGGTCAGCGGTGGGCGGCACTCCGGGGGGCCGCCCGGTCGGTGGCGGGCCGCTCCGGCACCGTGGACGCCTCCGGGCGCCCCACCCCGTCCCGCCGGGCCTTCCAGCGCCCGCCGGCCGCCTGCGCCGCGTACGCCAGCAGCAGGATCGCCACGGCCACCAGCCCGTCCGCCCAGAAGTGGTTGGCCGTGACCACCACCACGATCACCGTCAGGACCGGGTGCAGCACCATCAGCCAACGGAACGGGCTCGGCGACACCTTCACCACGGCCACCGCCGCCAGCACGCACCAGGCCACGTGCACCGAGGGCATCGCCGACAGCTGCGCCGCCACCACCCCGCCGACGGCGCCCCCGTACACCGACTGCCCGTACTCCAGGGCCACGTCCACGAACCCGTTCTCCGGCAGCATCCGGGGCGGGGCCACCGGGACAAACTGGACCAGGAGGCAGATCGCCGTCGTGACCACCACGGTGTTCCGCACCCAGCCGTAGCGCGCGCGATGTCGTACGAACACCCAGAGCAGCACCCCGATCATCACCGCGAAGTGCATGCTGGCGTAGTAGTAGTTGGCCGCCTTCACGGCCACCGGGTACGGCGTGACCGCCGCCTGCCAGGCCGCCTCGTCCGGGAAGCCCAGCGACAGCTCCGTCCGGTGGATCCAGTTCGCCCGGTCCAGCGCGTGCTCGGTGCTCATCAGGGACAGGTGCCCGACCAGCTGCCACAGGGCGAACAGGGCCAGCAGCGTGCCGGCCTCCCGCAACAGGGCCCGCGCACCGCCCCGCCGGGCCCGCGACGCCGCGTAGGAGGCCCCGTAGAGCGCTGCCGAGGCACCTCCGGCCGACTGCCATGTGAGGGTCAGGTTCTGCACTGGACGGGCCTCTCCACCGAGCCGGGTGTTGCTGGCAGAGACGGTAACGCAAAAATGCCCCCTCCTGAACAGGAGGGGGCATTTTTGGAATGATTGTTCGGCGGCGTCCTACTCTCCCACAGGGTCCCCCCTGCAGTACCATCGGCGCTGTGAGGCTTAGCTTCCGGGTTCGGAATGTAACC
>NZ_JBSGFD010000163.1:0-19567 GCF_053603215.1 Kitasatospora sp. NPDC004240
CCAGCGTCGCGGCCGCCTCGACGACCAGCAGCCGCTCCGCGGTGCCGCCCTCGGCCGCCAGCCGCTCACGCAGCAGCGCGAACGCCCGTTCGGCGTCGTCGAGGAACAGGCCCAGGGCCGGGACGGCGGCCTGCCGCACCCGGGAGTCCGGGTCCGCCGCGTACCGGACGAAGAGGCCGACACGCTCGCGCATCCGAGGTACGACGTCCGCGTAGGGCGTCGACGCGTGGCCGGACGGACTGTAGTAGACGCCGTCGGGGTCGCAGTCCAACGCCGCGCCGCCGATGCTGAGCAGGAGCCCGATGACAGCCGGGCGGTCGGGCGCCCGGGGATCGTCGGCGAGCGCCAACAGGAACGGCAGGCTCGCCGCCGTGCACGAGTAGACGTCACCCTGGTGGTGGGCCGCGCTGTAGAAACCGCTGAACGCCTTCTCCCGGACACCGGGGTCGGGCGAGGCCATCTGCTCCAGCCACAGCGGGACTTCGTCGGCCGGGCCGTAGGCGTGACCCATGGACGACCAGTCGACACCCTCAAGATGATTGATCATGGGCCGCACAGTGGCACGGGGCACTGACACCGACACCGGTCAGAGCGGGCAGGCGGGCGAACGGGCCGGCATCCCCACGCTGCGCGGGTTGACCCGCCGCCGGTCGGTGGCCGGTCCGGGGTCAGGCCCAGGGCGGCTTGCCCGTGCCCTCGGCCCACAGGGCGAGCGCGCCGCGGTCGACGACGCGGATGCCGACCTTCTCGCAGAACGCGTTGGCGGCCTTGGTGAGGGCGTTGGTGGTCACCACGGCTGCGAGGTCGCAGCCGTGGACGTCGCGGTAGGTGCCGTTGACCTTCTGCACGTCCTGGGAGCCGACGAAGGTGCGCGGTCCGTAGCGCTTGGCCTGGATGAGGATCCGCTGCCCGGCCGGGGTGGTCGCCAGGACGTCCGCGCCGAGGTCGCCGGCCCCGCCGACCACCGTCACCTTCGTGCAGCCGTCGCGCCGGCACAGGTCCGCCAGCGCGTGCTCGAAGTCCTTCGGACTCATGGTCAGGAACGGGCCGATGTGCCGCAGTTGCGCGACCCGTGAGGCGAGGTCGCGACGGCGGGCCAGCACCCTCGTGCGAAGGACGGCGACGGCTCCTGCCGCGGCCATGGCCAGCACGGCACCGACCAGCAGCAGGTGGTGGGCCACCCATGTGAGCACGACGGACGCCACACCGATCACGGCCACCGCCGCCACCACCAGGAGCAGTGCGTTCTCCCTGGCCCGGCGCATCCGTCTGGCGCTGGAGCGGCGGCGTCGTGCGGGCCTTCGGGCCACGGCATCCCCTTTCTCGGATCACGGTGTGCCCGCGAGCGTAGGAGCGGGCGGTCTCCGGGCGCAGCGGATCCGGGTGAACTCCTCCCCCTGCGCGGCCGGGTTGACCGGATCGCGGTGGTCGGCGGCCGGACTCCCTCCACGAGCCCGTTTCCCGGTCCGGTGGCGGGGCGGGTCCACAGGTCTGCCCGCGGAGTCGTTCGGGCCCGCCGTTTTTCCGGAACCCGCCCCGGAGCGGCTGGTCGCTCTGGCATGCTCACCCCGGCAGCCGGCTCCTGGTGACCGGAGCCTCACACAGGGTTGACGGGGTGGGCAGTGCAGTACTCGATCAGCGCGTCGGTGTTCCTCGCCATCGTCATCCTCGTACGGCTCCGGCGTCGTACCGAGGCCCGCAGTCGCGTCGACGAGGCGTTCACCGTGTTCACCGCCGTCGTGTTCGGTGTCCTGATCGCCACCACGGCCTGGGGGCAGGCGATTCTCCAGCTCGTCGGCGTCGCCGTCCAGGCCACCCACTGACATCGACCGGGTACCGGACGCGCACCACCCCGGTGGCCGCGGCGTGCCGCGACCGGGGTCACTCGCCTCTGCCGTCGCCGCAGGTGCGCGCCGCCGTGACGAGGTCGGTTCCCGACCGGGTGGCGGCGTGCCGCACCGTGTTGCCGTGCCGGAGGCTGGTCACCAGGCCGGCGGCCCGCAGGGCCGCCACGTGTTCGGAGGCCGAGGCGGGCGAGATGGCGAGATCCCGGGCGAGCTGCGTGGTGGTGCGGCCGTCCAGGGCGGCCAGGACGGTCAGAACGGCGGCCCGGGTGCGGCCCAGGAGCGCCGCCAGGGCGCCCGGGGTCCGGCCGGGGGCGGCGGACGTCGGCCCGGGGGTGAGATGACCGTTCCGGGAGTCCCAGACGGGCTGGTACACCAGGACCGGCGTGTCGAGGTCGTTGATCAGGGCCCGGGGGCGGGAGCCGCAGAAGACGTGGGCGCACAGGGAAAGGCCTCGCCCCTCCAGGCGGATGTCGGTCTCCTCCTGTCCGGCCAGCCCGGGCAGCTCCAGCACGGGCTCTCGCCAGCGCGCCCGGGGGTGCAGTCCGGTCAGCACCGCCCCGACACCGGCGCGAGCCATGGTGTGCACCCGCCACGCCCGGTCGGCGTCCAGGACCGTCCGCATCTGCCCGGCGAACGGCGTCACGGCGATGTCGTAGTACGCCGCCAGCGCGTCGACCACGGCATCCAGTGCCGCACGGTCCCCCGCGGCCAGCGCCCCCGTCCAGGCGGGCAGGCGCTGCCGGCCCGAGAGGCGTCGCAGGTCCGCCACCAGATGCCTGCGGGGCGTGGACCGTATCGCATCGAGAGCGGCCGGGCCGGAGGACGCCCGGGTGCCGGGGGTGAGGAAGTCCGGCACCCAGCCGGTGGCCGGAACCACCGAGCCGAGCAGTGAGGCGTGTTCGGGCAGCCGCTGCAGAACGTGCTGCCGCCACGCGGAGAACCTCCGTCCGGAAGGGCGTCGAAGCGTCTGCAGACTCATCACCGCCTCGCTCACCGGCAGCGCGCGGCTGCTGGTCAACACCGTCCGCGCCAGGTCCTCGGTCGTGAAGTGGATTCGCAACATGAAAGTCCCCTGTGTCCCATTCTCGAAGGACTCCTCCTGCGGCCAGGGATATTCGGCTACGCCCGAAGGTCGTTGTCGAGGGGGCCCGCGGCCGAACATGCTGTGTCCAGGCCGACCGAATGACCGGACAAGCGTCACAGAAGGAGAGAGCACGTACACGCGTGTCGCGCCCGGCATCGTCGTGCCGGGCCGCGCGGCTGTCGGAAAGTATCGGCACGAATCGTCCGGTGGCGGTGCCTCTGACCTCAGGGTTCGAGCCTGAACCGCGGCGACCGTCCCGCGTGTGCACGGATATCCGTGACGCCTCACGGTTGGCCCGGCCGGCGCGCCGGGACGAGTTCGTACGTCGAACCCTCCGTCGTCGCCGATGTCATCGGTAATTCCGTCGCCGGGATTCCCCGGCCGATTCCGTAAAGGAAAGCGTGATGACCATTCGCTCCGCACTGGTTCGATCCGCGGTCGCGGCGACCGCCGTGACCGGTTTGCTGCTCGGATTCGCGGGCCCGTCGGCCGCCAGCAGCGGCCACTGGATCTCCGGGTACAACGCCGACCGGGGTGCCAAGGTCGAGGGCACCCTCATCGAGCCCACGTCGGGCTGTGACTACGCGAAGGTCAAGTCCGACGGGGCCGCGAAGATCTACGACACCGACGCCGACGGGAACGGGGCCATCGCGTACCTGATCACCTACAAGTGCGGTACCGGTACGAAGCAGATCACGAAGCTCGGGAGCGTCGCCGGCGAGGGTCGGAGCGCGCAGCTGAGCTCCGTCACCGTCTACAACGTCAGCAGCGCCGCGCTGCAGGTGTGCGAGTACTACGGCGATAACCAGTTCATCGACTGCGTGACGTACGGCTAGGCCGTTCCGTCCGGGTCACCGGGCCGGCCGGGCGGACCGGCCGTCCGGTGACGCCGGCGGAGTCGAGCCTCACCGGCCACGGCCACGTCACCCACCTGAGCGGCGACGGGGGTCTCCGGGACGGCCGGGGCCGCGCTGCCCACGGCGGCTGTGAGGACTCGAACGCGCATGCTGGTGCTCCATCCGATTGGGGAGGTTGCGCCGCGGGCCCGGGTCGGTCCGGCAGCGACCTCACCCTGTGGCGGGCGTGCCGGACGCGGCAAGGGAAATCCCGTCCGGGACGGCTCCGGCCGTGTCCCGGACAGAGGACGTCGTGCTCAGCGAGGCCCGGTTCCGCGGACCGAGACGGTGGCTCGGTGGCCGCCCGTACCCGCCCGTGCGGCAGGCCGGTCCCGGAGGCCACCGGTCGATGACCAAGCGCAGCCCGTGGGCACGGTCGCACGGGGGAGCGGCGGGAACCGGTGGCCCGCCGGCTGCCGGGTTCAGCGGATCCCGGAGAGCTTGTCGGGATTGGTGACCGAGTAGATGCCGGCGATCAGGTCGCCACCCGGGGCGAGGTCGACGACGACCACGGCCAGCGGGCCGGCGCCGGAGAGGACGAGTGCGCACGGGTCACCGGCCACGTGCCGGTAGCGGACGGTCGGCCTGTCCGGGGGCAGCAGGGCGGCGACCGACATGAACACCGCGGCGACCTGCTCGCGTCCGTGTACGGGCCGCAGGCTGATGGCGGGCCCTCTGCCGCCGCCGTCGGTCCACAGGGTCACGTCCGGTGCCAGCAGGTCGAGCAGGGCCCGCAGGTCGCCGCCGAGCGCGGCCGCGGCGAACCGCTCGGTGACCTCGGCGTGGACGTCGGGCTCGGTCCGGTGGCGGGGACGGCGGGCGTGGATGTGACGGCGTGCCCGGGTGGCGAGTTGGCGGACCGCCGCCGGGGAGCGGCCGAGGATGTCCGCGATCTCCGGGTGGCCGAACCCGAACACGTCGTGCAGCAGGAACACCGCCCGTTCCAGCGGTGACAGGGTCTCCAGCACCACGAGCATCGCCATCGACAGCGATTCGGCGCGCTCGACGGCGCCGCTGACGTCGTCCTCCGCGGCGACCAGCGGTTCCGGCAGCCACGGGCCGAGGTAGGTCTCCCGTCGGCGGTTCAGGTCCGCGCGGCGAGCGAGCGCCCGGTTCATCGCGATGCGGACCAGGTAGGCCCGGGGGTTCTCCACCGGTCCGGCGCCCGGCCTGTGCCGGCGGCCGGACCAGGCCAGCCAGACGTCCTGCAGCGCGTCCTCGGTGTCGGCGATGCTGCCCAGCATGTTGTAGATCACCGAGAACAGCAGTTCCCGGTGGCCGAGGAACTCCTCGGTGGCGGTGTCGCCGGCCGTGTGCGACGGGGTCGATGTCATGCCTTGGCTCCTCATCCGTTGCGATCCAAGAGTCCCGTGCCGCCGCTCATGTGACACGCGCTGCCGAAATGTGAGCGGTGCCACATTCCGCCGTGGCGATGTCACAGCCGGCGGCAGGGCCCCCTCTGTGGTGGCGTCCGGGGGTTCACGACCCCCGAAACTCCGACCCATCAGGGAGATCTCCATGCGCACAGTGATCCGCGACGTCCGCGTGTTCGACGGCGAACGAACCATCGCGAGGGCCGACGTGGTCGTCGAGGCCGACCGGATCGCGTCGGTCGGAACGCGTACGGGCAACCCGGCCGACGCCGAAACGGAGGTCGACGCGGAGGTCGACGCGGAGGTCGAGGTCGACGGCAGGGGGAGGACCCTCCTGCCCGGACTGATCGACGCGCACACGCACGTGTTCGACGGCAGCCTCGCCCAGGCCCTGCGGTACGGGGTCACCACCGAGCTCGACATGTTCTGCGTTCCCGGGCTGCTCGCCGGTCAGCGGCGGCTGGCCGCCGAGAACGACGACGTGGCGGACCTCCGCAGCGCCGGCACCCTGGCCACCGCACCCGGCGGGCACCCGACCCAGTTGCTGGCCGCCCTGGCCGGCAGCGGCGTGGGAGGGCTCGACGGCATCGACCCGACGGCGATCGACTCCGTCTCCGATCCGGCGAGGGCAACGGAGTTCGTCCGGGCCCGGCTCGCCGAGGGAGCCGACTATCTCAAGATCGTCATTGATGACGGTACGGTCCACGGTGCGGATCTTCCGGTCATGTCGCCGGACGTCGCCCGCGCCCTCACCGCTGCGGCGCACGACGCCGGACTGCGGGTCGTCGCCCATGCGATCACCGCGTCCGAGGTGGAGATCGCCCTCGACGCCGGCGTCGACGGCCTGGCCCATGTGTGGAGCGACCTCGCACCGGACGACCCGGCCTCCCCGCGGCTGGCCGAACGGGTGCGCGCCCAGGGGGTCTTCGTGGTGACGACGCTCGCCTACTTCGAGGCGATCACCGCCCAGCACCTCCCGACCGCCGACTGTGCCCGCCCCGGCAGCTCCGCCAACGCCGTCGGCGCGCTCCGGGCCCTGCACCGGGCCCGCGTGCCCCTGCTCGCCGGAACCGACGCCACCCCGTTCACGCCCGCCCACGGCACCGGTCTCCACCGCGAGCTCCAGCTGCTCACCGAGGCCGGGCTGAGCGCCGAGGAGACGCTCGCCGCCGCGACGAGCGTTCCGGCCCGCCATTTCGCCCTGGCCGACCGCGGCCGGATCGCCGCCGGCCTCCGCGCGGACCTGGTGCTGGTCGAGGGCGATCCCACCCGGGACATCGCGGCCACCACCGCCATCACCGACGTCTGGCGTCGCGGCGTACGGCAGACCCGCTGAGGCGGCCCCGTACGAGGAACCGACTCTCCAGGGACCCCCGGGACCCCCGGGACCCCCTGACCCCTCCGACCTACCGCCTCCAAGGATTGGCATCACATGTCCGACGACCGCTTCATCCTGCTCGACGCCGGCCAGGCACGACCGGGCCGCGTACCGCTGCCGCCCGCCTTCTCGGTCAAGGCCCGGACCGCCGATACCGAAGGCCGTTTCTCCCTGCTGGAGGTGGTGGTGGCCCAGGAGATCCCGCGCCACACCCACCACGTCGCCGACGAGTGCGTCTACGTCCTGGACGGCGAACTCCTCGTCGACTTCGACGACCGGACGCACGCCCTCACCGAGGGCGGGTTCGTGCTGCTCCCGCACGGTGTCCCGCACGCCCTGCGGCCGGGTGCCGGCCGGCCGCCCCGGGTCCTCCAGATCTCCTCGCCGGGCGGTTGGGAGTGCTTCGTCGAGGACCTGATCGAAGCCCGGGGCCGGCTCGGCACCGGCGGCCGGCTCGATCCGGCCCGTCTCAACCTCATCGCCGGCGGACACGGCATCACCTACGAAGAGGGGCACCCCTCGCGCTGACACGCGGCGCCCGGTCGGGACGCCGGGAGTGCGCTCCCGGCGTCCCTTCCACGCACCGCTCCCGAAGTAACCGCCGGACCCCGAAGGCCGTTCCCGGCGGACGGCCCTCCGGCCGACATCCGGGAACCGGGAACCGGGACCGGATCGTCCGCGTCCGTCACGGGCGGCGGCCTGACGGCCGGGCCGCCGTGACGGACGGGGGAACGGTGGAGACGGCAGGGATCAGGGGCGGCGCCGGCCGGTGGGGCGTGCTCGGGGCGGTGGTGCTCGCGGGCGTCGTGGGCTGGGTGTTCACGATGTACGCGGTGGACGCCTACCACCGCGACGTCTGGGGGCCGCTCCAGCACTGCGCGAAGGTCGTGAAGCTGTCGGGCCCGCCGGTCGCGGCGGCGGTGATGGGGCCGGTACTGAGCCTGGCGGGCTCGGTCGCCGCCGGGTGGGTCGCGGTGCGTTCGTACCGGCGGCCGGCGCTGCTCGCGGTCGGGACCCTGCTGGCCGCGGCCGCCCTGCTGTTCGCGGTCGGGGAGGTGTTCAACACGGTGGATGTGCTGTCCGGCCCCAACACCATGGGGAACACCTGCGAGTGACGGGTCGCCGGGCCGACCGCCGGAACGGTGCGCGAGGCCTTCGCCAACCGGGGCCGCCGGGTCGGCCGGTCCTTGTCCGTGGCCCGCACTGACGGGACCTCATGGAGATCACCGAATCGGAGCCGCCCGCCTCGGGCAGATTCCGTGCCGTGCCGTGGCGGCGGGTACGGGCGGCGGGCCCACCGGGCCCGGACGGTTCGTGAGTCGGGCGCCGTCGCAAGGGGTTTTTCCCAGTAGCAGATCGGCCGGCCGGAGTGCTGTCCCGCTCGGCAGAGGGTGGCATGGTGTTGACCATGACTCGGGGATTCAGTGGTGACGTCGCCGACTACTACGCGAAGTACCGCCGCGGCTACCCGGCCGAGGGTATCGACGCGCTGCAGGCGGCGTTCGGACTGCGGGCCGACGACGTCGTGCTCGATCTCGGGTGCGGCACCGGTCAGCTTGCCCTGCCCCTGGCCCGTAGGGTGCGGGCCGTCATCGGCATGGACCCCGAGCCGGACATGCTCCGGCTCGCGGGAGAGGCAGCCGCGAGGCAGGGGATTGGCAACGCGACGTGGGTGCTGGGCGCCGACAGTGACGTCCCGGCCCTCGGCGCCCTGCTGGGGCAGCGGTCATTGGCGATGACGGTGATCGGCAACGCGCTGCACTGGATGCGGCACGATGAGCTCTTCCGCGCGCTCCTGCCGATGTCCCGTTCCGGCGGCGGAATCGCCGTCGTGGCCAACGGCACTCCTCTGTGGCTGCAGGACAGCACCTGGTCGCGGGCGCTCCGGGCCTGCTTGGAACGCCGGTTCGGCATCGGTCCGGAGGTGTCGTGCGGCACCGGGGCCCAGGACCGGGATCGGTACGCGCGGGCGCTCCGCGCCGCAGGCTTCGAACGGGTGCAGGAAATCGTGATCGACTACACCGATGAACTGAGCTTCGACCAGCTCATGGGCGGCGTCTATTCCGCGATTCCCGCGGCGAAGCTGCCCACGCCGAAGGAGCGGCCGGCCTTCGCCGATGACGTTCGGCGGTCCCTGCCCGTCGGCCGGTCCTCATTCACCGAACACGTCAAGGTCTCCGTGCTCGTGGGCCGGGTCGGGTAGCTTCGAACTGCTCGGCGTCGGCCGGACCCTCGCCGGCCGGCGCCCCGGGCAAGCGCACGGATGCCCTGCGCCACCTCATCCGGGATGACCGCGCGTCCGTCCACCCCGCCCCATCTCCACAACAGCAGTCCGGCTGTCGCCCCCGCGGGGCCGTCGAACTGGATCTCGGAGTGTGACCGGACCGCTAACGAGGGCTGAGCAGGCAGAACTCGTTGCCCTCCGGATCGGTGAGGATCCGCCAGGAGATGGCGGACTGGTCGATTCCCGGATCGGAGGCGCCGAGCGCGCGCAGCCTGGCCTCCTCGGCCGCCGGGTCGTCACCGCGGTAGGGGCTGATGTCCAGGTGGACGCGGTTCCACCCGCTCTTGGTGTCAGGGGTGCGGACGAACTCCAGGTAGGGGCCGACGCCGTGGGCGGACCGCATGGTCGCGTGGTCGTCGGCGACCTCGTGCACCGTCCAGTCCGTCGCCTCGCCCCAGAACCGGGCCATCGCCCGCGGGTCGGCGCAGTCGACCACCACGGCGGCGATCGGCCCGGTGTTCCGGTAGATCTCCCGGGGCTCCAGGACGCAGAACTCGTTGCCCTCCGGGTCGGCCATGACCGTCCAGGGGACGTCGCCCTGGCCCACGTCGGCGAGGGTCGCGCCGAGGTCCTTCAGACACGCGACCAGCTCCGCCTGATGGGCCGTCGAGGTGGTGGCCAGATCGAGGTGCACCCGGTTCTTCCCCGTCTTGGGTTCCGGGCGGGCGATGATGTCGACGCAGACGGCCGCGGGGTCGGGGTAGGCGAAGCCGACGGGCTCGAGGTTGGTCACGCCGGGGCCTTCGCTGTCGATACCCCAACCGAGGGCCTCCGCCCAGAACCGGCCGAGCGCGGCGTCGTCCTGGGCCTTCATGTTGATCTGCACGAGTCGTGTCGCCATACCGCAGATCCTAGGGTCCGTCTCAAAAGATGATCAAGCAATAAAAGGTCCGCCCGGTTTGTCGCCCGCCGTCCCGACCTGCTTGCGGTAGGCCCCCGGCGGCGATCCGAAGTGTCGTTTGAAGGCTTTGGCGAAGGCGAACTCCGACGTGTACCCCGTCTCCCGTGCGATCGTGCTCACCGGGGTCGGCGATCGGTGCAGCAACCGCGCCGCGGTGGCCATCCGCCAGTTGGTCAGGTAGGTCAACGGAGGCTCGCCGACCACCGAGGCGAACCGGCGGGCGAACGTGGCGCGGGACAGCCCGGCGCGGGCGCCCAGGGACTCCACGGTCCAGGGACGGCCGGGATCGTCGTGGATCGCCTTGAGGGCCGGGGCGACCGCCGGGTCGGTCAGCGCGGCCGCCCAACCCCGGGTCCGCTCCTCCGGCAGTTCGGCGTACCACGACCGGAGGATGTACAGCAGCAGCAGATCGATGAGCGCCGTGACGACCGCGTCCGAGCCCGGTCGCGGCGCGTGGAACTCGGCACACAGCTGATCGATCGCCGAGCGCAGCGCCGGGTGGCGGCCGGGAACCGCGGGGAGGTGGATGACCTCCGGCAGGTCGCTGAACAGGGGATGCGGGCGATCGACGTCGATCGCGTACGCGCCGCACACCAGCACCGTGCGCGGCCCCGGTCCGTCCACGGTGACCTGGCCGATCGGCGAGGAACGGTCCACGCGCTCCGGTACGAAGTCCACCGGATCACGGTCCGGCACGTCGCACAGGGTGTGGCCGCTGCCGCGCCGAAGGAACACGATGTCGCCGGGTCCGAGCGCCAGCGGTCGGCCGTGCGGCGGCAGCAGGTGGCAGTGCCCCTCCACGACCACGTGGAATCCGGCTCCCGAGATGGGTTGGAACCTCAGGGCCCACGGGGCGTGCGCGTCGGTGCGAGTCACCATCGGGCGTCCCGTGCGCAGGACTTCGAGGGTGTCGCTCAGGATGTCCATGACGTCACCCTAGTGCCTGCACGGCGAGACGATATGACAGGGAATCGAGACTTCAAGTCATTCATCGTCTCAATGTGGAGGCGTACGTTCTTGCCATGGCGGTTGCCGAACCCCGGCGCCGCATCGACGAAGGAACGGATCCCATGTCTCTGGCCGGCAAGAAGATCGTGATCATCGGTGGAACCTCCGGCATCGGCTTCGCGGTGGCCCGACAGGCCGCGGCGGCCGGCGCGGACGTCGTGGTCGCCTCCAGCAATCAGGGCCGCGTGGACGCCGCGACGAAGCGGCTGGGCGAACGGGCCGAAGGCCGCCGCCTGGACGTCGCCGACGGCGACGCCATCGCCGCGTTCTTCGAGCAGGTCGGGGAGTTCGACCACCTCGTCTACACCGCGGGCGAATCCCTGCTGATCAAGCCGTTGGTCGACACCACCCCGCAGGAGGCCAGGGCCGTCTTCGAGCGCCGGTTCTGGGGCGCGTTCCTCTCCGCCAGGTACGCCGCACCGCGGCTGCGCGACGGCGGCTCGATCACCTTCAGCTCCGGCGTCCTCGCGATCCGCCCCCTGCCCGGAACCGCGCTCACGGCAGGTATCACCGGCGGTATCGAGGCCCTGTCCCGGGCGCTCGCCGTCGAACTCGCCCCCCTGCGCGTCAACGTGATCCAGCCCGGTGTGATCCGTACCGAGCTGTGGGACGGCAGTGTCGCGGACCCGGAGGCCTTCCTCCAGGGTGCCGGGTCCGAGCTGCTCACGCGGCGTGTCGGCACTGCCGAGGAAGCCGCGGCGGCCTATCTCTTCGTCCTGGCCAACGCCTACGTCACCGGCACCACGCTCGCGGTGGACGGCGGCGCGGCACTGGTGTGACGGGACGCCTCCGGTGGGGCCGTATCGGACAGAGGCCCGTCCGCGGCCGGGCGCGTGAGCCGGACGGGACGGCCTGGCCCGGTGGCACGGCGCGGCGGCCGCCGGTCGACCGACACCCGGCGGTCAGGGAGGTCGATTCGCGGCTCGCCCCAGGCGTTCCACCAGTTCGCGGGCGTGTTGGACATGCAGTTCGTAGGCGACTGTCCCATAGTCTGCGTCGACGAAGTGACGGGTGACGTCACAGCGACGAAAGGACTGATCATGGTGGAGAACTTCGCGGACCTGCCGGCGCCGGAGTCCATCCGCATCATCGATTTCGACGAGGCGAGGGTCGTCCCGGGGATCGTTCCGGGCACCTTCATCCTCGTCGTCAGCGGGGTCATGCCCTATATGAACATGACGGTTCGTCTGTCGCCGCTGGTCTACATCGAGCGGCCGGAGTACTGGGGCATCGAGGTCGTCGGCTCACTGAGCGGCATCGGGATTCCCGCCACCGCCCCGTACACGGTGTCCCTGCCGCTCGACGGCATCCTGGGGACCAGGGGAATCGAGGTGATCGGGGCGAACAGGACCGAGCAGATCGTCGTTCCCTAGGGTCGGTCCGATGCCGGGGGGTCAGTCTCGGGTTCTGCCCTCCTCGTGCGGGCGGGACCCGGCACGACCGGACCGGGCCGGCGTACCGGCGGCCGAGACGGACAGCGGTCGGTCCGCACGCCTGGGTCACCACGAGATCGCGGAGCCCCGACGGGAGGGCGGTCTGCCGGTCTTCGTCTCCGGCCAGCCGTACGCCGTACCGCGTCCGGCTGCCGACCACACGGCCGGGGCCGACCTGGTCGGGAAGGTGGTGCTGACCGCCGGCGACGCCGGGAGCCGGGCGATCGAGCCGAACGGGACGGCCGGACGTTGAGGTCGGATTCACGCCAGACCAACCCCCTGCCCGCTTGGTGGACTTCGTGGTGACATCCACCGCTCACGGACAGGACCTCCGGCATGGCCGACACCGCCCTCCATCCCGCTCCGCGCCCACCCGGCGACGGCCCGCGCCGCCCGTACCTGCCCGCGCGCGGGGGTGGTTGGCCCGCCGTGCTGGCCGTCACCACGGGTGTGTTCTCCATCGTGACCACCGAGATCCTGCCGATCGGCCTGCTGACCGGGATCGGCGCGACCTTCCGGATCTCCGACGGCACCGCCGGGCTGATGATGACGCTCCCGGGCATCGTCGCCGCCGTCGCCGCACCGGTGGTGACCGTCGCGACCAGGCGCGCCGATCGGCGGACCATGCTCTGCGGCCTGCTGCTGCTCCTGGTCCTGGCGGACCTCCTCAACGCCTTCGCCCCCGCCTACTGGGCCGTGCTGACCGCCCGGGTCACCCTCGGCCTGGTCATCGGTGCCTTCTGGTCGATCGGCGCGGGGATCCCCGCACGGCTCGTCCCGGGGCACCGGCAGGGCCGGGCCACCACCCTGTTCTTCACCGCCGTCCCGCTCGGCTCGGTGCTCGGCGTACCGGCGGGCGTGTTCCTCGGCTCGCTCGTCGGCTGGCGCGCCGCCTTCCTCGTGATGGCCGGGCTGACCCTGCTGACCCTGGCCGCTTTGCTGGTGTCGCTCCCGCCGCTCCCTCCGCTGACCACCACCGGCCTCGGCGTGCTGCGCGGGCTGCTCGCCGGTCGGGGCACCCGGACCGGCCTCGCCGTGACCTTCCTGATCGTGCTGGCCCACTTCGGCAGCTACACCTACGTCACCCCGTTCCTCGAGGCCACCGCCCATGCCGGCCCGGGCCTGGTCACCGGCCTCCTGCTCGTGTACGGCGCCGCCGGACTGCTCGGCAACGTGCTCGCCGGCGGCCGCGCGGCGGGCGCCCTCCGCCCGGTCTTCGGCACGGCCACCGCGCTGCTCGCCGCCGCGACCCTGCTGATGCCCCTGCTCGGCACCGGCGGTCCGGGCGCCGCCGTTCTGCTGACGCTCTGGGGCGCGGCGTACGGCGCCGTGCCGGTCTGCTCCCTCACCTGGTTCCTCGCCGCGGCCCCGCACGCCCCGGAGGCGGCCGGCGTGGTGTTCACCTCGTCCTTCCAGGCGACTCTGTCGATCGGCGCCCTGACCGGCGGCCTCGTGGTGGATCGTTCCTCCCCGGCCGCCGTCATGGTGCTCGGGGGCGTGGTCGCCCTCCTCGCCGCCGCCGTCGTGTGGGGATACGGCCACCGGGTGCGGCCCGGCTCGGCGCCCGGGGCTCGCCCCTGACGTCCAACGGGCGCGCTCCGGTCGGGAACGCCGCCCGGGCCGGCCGGGACAAAGTGGCGCGGAGCCGGGCCTGGGATCGGCTCCTCGGACGCGGGCGAAGGGCTGGGTGGCCCCGGGGTGCTCAGCCCTTGCCGAAGTGCACCGCGGGGAAGGCGCCCGCCGCTCGGAGAGCCCTGGAGAATCCGCCTGCCAGTTCGGTGAGACGTGCGGTGGCGGCCGGGCCCAGGTGGTCGTACGGGGCGGCGTCGAGGCGGTCGGTGAGCGCCTCGGCCTCCTCGCGCAGGGTCGCGCCCGCCTGCGTGAGGTCGCCCGCCGCGTCCAGCAGTCCGCGTTCGCGCAACTGCTCCCGGGCGGCGTCCCACTGCTGCGCGGACCACCCGCGGGTCCGCATGAACAGGGCCGATGTCGGTGCCGCGCCGGTGGCGTTGTGCAGCACCAGCGCCTCGATGCCGGACAGGCCGGCGATCGCCAGGGCGGCGAGGTGACCGTCGCCCCGGTGCTCGCGCAGCAGCGTCGCGGCGTGCCACAGGGCCAGGTGCGGTTCCTCGGGTACGGGCAGGTCGGCGTTGGCGGCGTACAGTGGCCGTGCCTCTCGGCGGCAGGCCTCGGTGGCGTGCAGCGCCAGTTCGGCCGCCTCGGCCATGTCTTCGGAGGTGAGGGCCTCCTCGCCGAGCAGCCGTCGCAGCGTTCGGTCCGCGCCGCGCAGCCGTGCCGTGAGCACCTCCTCCGGTGTGGTGACGCTCCACGCGGCGGGGATGTGGCGCCGCACGTGCTCGTGGTTGAAGTTGTAGAAGGTCGCGGTGACGGTGCCCGCGTCGACGGCCCCGAGCGGTGCCGCGCGGCTCGCGAGGTAGACCATGGCTCCGCGCCGCAGCCCGAGTGCCGCGAGTTCGTCCTCCTGCTCCGGCGCGAAGTACACCGATACGTGCAGGGGGTTGACGGCGTTGTGGCAGTGGCGGCCGGTGCTCGCCTCGAGGGAAGTCATGCCGTGGCTCCGATGTCTGTGATCAGGTGTGGTCGTGCGGCCGGGGCCGGATGGCCGCGGTGCATCAGGCTTCGTCCGTGGGGTCGTGGTGGGGGCAGTCGGTCAGTCCGGCCGCGGTCCGGGTGAGGTGCCGGGTCAGGACCTCGGCCGCGAGGTCGGCGTCGCGGGCGAGGGCCGCCTCCTCCAGCCGGCGGTGTTCCAGGAGGGCGTCCCGGCCGGGGTCGCGGTGCGCCGACCAGCGGCGGGCCAGCTCGCTCGCGGTCCACATCCGGTCGAAGGTCTCCAGCAGGACGAGGTTGCCGCATCCCTCCAGCAGGGTGCGGTGGAAGAGCCGGTGGGCCTCGGCCCAGGCGCTGCTGTAGTGCCTGCCCTCCTCCGGTACGTACGCCGGGGTGCGGGCCAGCCGGTGGTGGGCGGCTCGTACGCGGGCTTCCCAGTCCACGTCGCCGCGTTCGACGGACATGCGCAGCATGACCGGTTCGATGGTGCGGCGGGCCTCGGTGATCTCCTGCCAGCGACGGTCGGAGAAGGCCGGGACGGCGAAGCCGCGGTTGGGCAGCCGGTCGGCGAGGCCCTCGCCGACCACCCGTACGAGCGCCTCACGTACGACGGCCAGGCTCACGCCCTGTTCCTTGGCGAGGTTCTGGGGCTTGAGGGCGTCACCGGGGGCGTGGTCCCCGCGCATGATCGCATCCCGCAGGTGGGTGTAGACCTGCTCGGAGAGCATCTGCTTCCCCGCCGGGGGTGAGGTGTGGGTCGTCTGAGGCATGGCTAGATGATAGACGATCAGATAGATAATCGATTATTGGTTTTACGGTCGATCTCGACGGGGAGTGGGTGACACCGTGGGCCCTCACCGCCACCCCGGCGGACCGCACCTCGTACCGGGGTCGACGGCCGAGAAGTCGACCGGCGGGGCTCCGACCATCACCGCCACCCGGCAGGTCCCGCGCCGCTACTGTTCCTTGCACAGTCGTGGCGTCGGGCGGTGGGCGGGGGCGGGGCGTGGAACACGGGGCGCAGCAGGGGCAGTTGGTCGGAGGTCGCTACCGGCTGGTGCGGGCCCTGGGTGCGGGCGGCATGGGCCGGGTCTGGGAGGCGCACGACGAACAGCTCGACACTCGGGTGGCCGTCAAGGAACTGGCCCTGTCCACGGTGATGACCCGGCAGGAACGCTCGGAACGGTTGGAGCGCGCCATCCGGGAGGCCCGGAACGCGGCGAGGCTGCGAGACCACCCGGGCATCGTCACCGTGCACGACGTCGTCATCGAGGACGGCGTGCCGTGGATCGTGATGCAGTTGGTCTCCGGCACCACCGTGCAGCAACGGCTGCGTGCGGAGGGCCGGTTGACGGTGGAAGCCGCCACCCGGGTGGCGCGGGCGGTACTGGAGGCGCTGGCCGCGGCACACGGCGCGGGCATCGTGCACCGGGACATCAAGCCCGCCAACGTCATGGTGACCACCGACGGGCGGGTCCTGCTCGCCGACTTCGGCATCGCGGTCAGCAGCACCGACACCCGCCTGACCGGCACCGGCCAGATGGTCGGCTCCGCGCCGTACCTGGCCCCCGAGCGGGCGCTCGGCGAGCTGGGCGGCGGCGCCGGGGACCTGTTCTCGCTCGGGGTGACGCTGTACGAGGCCGTCGAGGGGCTCTCGCCGTTCGCCCGGGGCACCGTGGCGGGCTCGCTGTACGCGGTCGCGCACGAGAACGCCCCGCCCATGCGGCACGCCGGCGCGCTGGCGCCGCTGATCACCGGGCTGCTGGTGAAGGACGCCCCGGCGCGGCTCACCGTCCCGCAGGCCCTGGCGCTGGTGGACGAGGCCGCACGCGGGGCGGGGGCGGGGGAGCCGCGGCCGGCCGGAGCAGGGGCCGGGGTCGGGGTCGGAGCCAGGGACGGCGGGCAGGAGACGGCGGGGCGGGGCGCGCGGGAGCGGGTCACCGTGCCGCCACCGCCTGCGGCAGCCCCGTCGCCGACGCCGACCGCCCCGTCACCGCCCTCGGCCGCTCCCACACAGACGCCGGCCCCGACCGGCGGCGCCTTCGGCGACCCCGAGTTCACCTATGACGACGATTGGCCGTACCCGCCTCGGAGTCGTGGAGCGTGGCTGCTCCGACGGCTGCTCCGCAGGGCGGCGGTGGTCCTGGTCGTGGCGGGGCTGCTGTCCGGCGGAGCCTACGCCGGTTACCAGTGGACATCGTCGCAGTACTACGTCGGAGCCCACGACGGCCATGTGGCCCTCTACCGGGGCATCAGCCAGAAGCTGGGACCCTGGGAGCTGTCAGGGGTGCAGGAGGAGTACCGGGACGTCACCCTCGACCTCCTCCCGGTATACCAGCGCAAGCAGGTGGAGGCGACCATCACCGCGACGAGCCTCAACGAGGCGCGGGCCCGGATCCGGGTGCTGGCCGTCCAGGCGGAGGTCTGCCGCAAGATCGCGCAGCCCCGTGGTGCGGACGGTGCGAGCGCCGGCGCCCCTCCGCTCACGGCCGAGGAACAGAACCTGGCCCGGAGCTGCGTCGTTCAGTGATGTCGTCCGGGGAGGCCCGACCGGGTCCACACGGTTGGCGGACAGTCAGGGAGCGTGCGAACGGGTAGCGTTCGGCCAGGCCGGTCCGGCCGTCTTCTCGTCGTGCCCCTCGGATGGGAGAGCGCATGTCCGGGACACCTCGCGCCACGCTCCTCACCCTCCTCGGCCGACCGTTCCGCCGGGCGGCCGTCGCGCTGCTGGTACCGGTCCTCGCGGGTTGCGGGGGCGGCGGTGGTGACTCCGGCTCGGGGGCGGGTGCCGCATCCAGCGCCGCGCGGTCGGCGGCCGACCTCGGCGCGACCCCGCAGGCGGAGGGTTCCGGTCAGCAGCCTCAGGAACAGCGGACCAAGGCGGGCGGCAACCAGGGCGGGTTCAGCACCGCGGGCCAGGTCTCGGCGAACGCGGGCGGGATCTGGCGAACGGCCCGGATCAGCCTGTCGAGTTCGACGAAGGCGAGTTTCACGGCGACCATCGGCGACGTCCACGACTGCGCCAGGAGTGAGTTCGCGTCCAAGGAGAAACTGACGATCAAGGTGGTGGACGGGCGCAGCCCCCAGCCCGCCGTCTTCACGCTCAGCGGTAACCCTCCGGCCGAGAGCAAGCGGATCATCTGCCTCAGCGTGACCATCGACGGTGAGAAGCGTGACTTCCAGGCAGACGGTGGTGTCGACGTCCCCGATGCGCCCGGCGGAAATCCGGGTGGCGGGAATCCCGGTGAGCCCGATGAGAATCCGGGCGGGGAGAAGCCGAGCACTCCCAGCCCGAGCCATGCGAATCCCGGCGGCCAGTCGCCCGACCAGCCCGAACCCGCCCCCGAACCCGCCCCTGAACCCGGTCCTGGACGCGGTCCCGAACCCGCCCCCGAACCCGCTCCCGAGCCTGCGAGTCACCGCTGAGCGCTGACGGCGGGCAGGCTTCCGACGACGGCGGCTCCACCGGTGACACCCCCGACGCCGGCTCTGCCGACTCCGCCGGCGGGGCTCCCGAGGAGGACGGCTCCGCCGACACCGAAGCACAGCCACCCTCACCGCAGGGCCGGTCGTGGAGCAGCTGGATCGGCCTGATCGCCTCCTGGATCGCGCCGACCACCTTCATCACCGCGCTGCTGTTCTTCTTCGGCTACGCCTACACCGACTCGCTCTACCACTACTTCGGCGTGGACGCCGCGACCATCGGCTTCTCCACCCAGGACCTGCTGCTGCGCAGTTCGCCCGCGCTCTACCTGCCCGCCGGCGTGCTGCTCTGCGCCGGGCTGCTGTCCGCCGTCGGCTACCACCTGGCGACCCGGACGGTGCGCAGCGGGGCGGACGGCCGCCGGATCGTCCGCGGGGCCCGCTGGGCGGTGGCGGTGCTGGTCGTGCCGTTGCTGGTGCTGGGCTTCCTCGCCGGGTTCGAGGTGCTCGACACCGGGCCGATGGGCACACCGCTGCTGATCGGTGGGGCGCTGCTGGTGGTGGTGCTGGCCCGGCTGCTGGCCGTACGGGCGGCGGGCGCGCCGTACCCGCTGACCGGGGAGCGGGCGGCGTTGGGCATCAGCGTGGCGCTGATCGTGCTCTGCTCGTTCTGGGCCGCGGGCGGCTTCGCCCACCAGAAGGGGACGGCCGACGCCCGGTGGCTGGCCGAGAACCTGGCGCTGCGCCCGGCGGTGGTGCTCGACACCACGGAGCGGCTCTACCTCCAGTGGCCCGGCGTGGAGGAGCGGACGCTGCCGGACGCCGGGGCGGGCCAGCGTTTCCGCTACCGCTACCGGGGACTGCGGCTGCTGGCGCAGGCGAATGACCGGATGTTCCTGATCCCGCGGGACTGGACCTGGGAGGAGGGCAACGTCCTGATCCTGCCGGTGGACGCCCGCGTGCGGATCGTGTTCCACCCGGGCTGACCCGGCCGCCGGTCCCGGGCCGACCCGGCCACCGGATCCCGGGCGACGGCGGCGGATCGCGCACCCACGGGCGGTGGCCGGGCGGACGGCCGGCGGCCCGGTGACGTCCGGTGCGGTCGTTGTCGGTGGGGCGTGCGAGGCTGTGTCCCGTCGCGGCCGACAGGGCGGTCGCGGGGGACGGCACGAACGCGCTGGACAGGGGCGGGATGACGACGGATCACCTGGTGAACGAGGCATGGCGGCCCACGACGCCGCCGCAGCGGCTGCGCGAACTCGCCGCGGACCCGGTGCCGGCGCGGATCGTGGCCTCCCGGATCGGCCTGCCCGCCGACGCGGACGTGCTGCTCGCCGAGGCGCTCACCATGGTGGCCGCCCGCAGCATCCACGCG
>NZ_JBSGFD010000164.1:0-19303 GCF_053603215.1 Kitasatospora sp. NPDC004240
TCGGCTACCCGGCGCCGCCGCTGCCAGGCGAGGGCGGTCCGCGCAGGAAGCGCGGCGGCCTGGTCGCGCTGCTCGCGGCCGTCGCCCTGGTCGCCGGTGTGGCGGGCGGCGCGGTGGGCGTCGTGGTCACCGACCGCGACAACCGCGCGGTCGGCTCGGCGGCCGACCACAGCAGCACCACCGTGCAGGCCAACAACAGCCAGCGGACCGAGGCCGCGCCCGGCTCGGTGGCCGGCATCGCGCAGAAGGCGCTGCCCAGCGTCGTCACCATCAAGGCCCAGGGCAACGGCGAGTCCGGCACCGGCACCGGTTTCGTCTTCGACACCGAGGGCCACATCCTGACCAACAACCACGTGGTCGCCCCCGCCGCCAACGGCGGCAAGCTGAGCGTGAAGTTCGCCGACGGCACCTCGTACCCCGCCTCCGTGATGGGCCGCGCCGAGGGTTACGACGTTGCCGTCATCAAGATCGACAACCCGCCGAAGGGCAAGCTCACCCCGCTCCCGCTGGGCGACTCCGACAAGGTCCTGGTCGGCGACTCCACCATCGCCATCGGTGCCCCGTACGGCCTGGAGTCCACCGTCACCACCGGCATCGTCAGCGCCAAGGACCGCCCGGTGGCCTCCGGCGACGAGACCGGCGGCCAGGCGTCCTTCATGAACGCCCTGCAGACCGACGCCTCCATCAACCCCGGCAACTCCGGCGGCCCGCTGCTGGATTCCGGCGGCGCGGTGATCGGCATCAACTCGGCGATCCAGTCCAACACCTCCAGCACCGGCCGGGCCGGCAGCATCGGGCTCGGCTTCGCCATCCCGATCAACCAGGCCAAGTGGGTCGCCGAGACCCTGATCAAGACCGGCCGCCCGGTCTACGCCAAGCTCGACGTGCTCCGCAACGACGACTACAAGGGCGACGGCGCCCAGATCTCCACCCGCGACATCGGCGGCACCCCCGCCGTCACCCCGGGCGGCGCCGCCGACAAGGCCGGCCTCAAGGCGGGCGACGTGATCACCAAGCTCGGCGGCATCCCGATCGAGAACGGCCCCGCCCTGGTCAGCCGCATCTGGACGCACAAGCCCGGCGAGAGCGTCGACATCGAGTACACCCGCAACGGCCAGACCGCCACCACCAAGGTCGTCCTCGGCGAGCGGGTCGGCGACAACTGACCCCACCCCGACCACAACCAGGTGCACCGAACCCCGCCGGACCCGTTAGGCTGGCCTCCGCCTTGGAGAGCTGCCCGAGCGGCCTAAGGGAACAGTCTTGAAAACTGTCGTGCGGTGACCCCGTACCGTGGGTTCGAATCCCACGCTCTCCGCTGGTTGGAGAACCACCTGCTCAGGGCGGGTGCCGGTAGCTTCCGGCACCCGCCCTTCGCGTCTCCTGTCCCGGGCTGTCCCACCCGTGTGCCACCTTCGGGCAGCGCGTGTGGACCAGCCGTGGACCAGCGTGGACCGGCCCCCGGGGCCCTACGCGGCCGTCTCCCCGCCGTTCAGGAAGCGCTCGATCATGCCGTTCGCCTGCTCCTGGCGGCCATTGATGATCTTTGCGTAGAACCGCAGCAGGACGGCCACGCTGTGACCCGCCCGCCGGGCCACCTCCGTCTGGTCGACCCCGGCCGCCAGCCACCCGGAGACGGCCGTGTGCCGCAGGGCGTAGGGCACTTCGGCGAGAGGCGAGTTCACCTCTTCGGGTGTCAGCGCGAGCGCGCGGGCCCGCTTCCAGACGGCCGCGGTCTCCTTGGTCAGCAGCCGCCCGCCCTCGGTTGCGCGGAACAGCCGGCCGTCCGGGGCCGCCCCGAACGCGTCGATGTGCTCGCGCAGCAGCCGCACCAGCGCGGGCGGGATCGGCACCTCCCGCGTGGCGTTGCGGGCCCGGCGCTTCAACCCCCGCTCCTCGTGCGACTGACCGTCATCGGTCCAGCGGGAGCCGACCCGTGGCGAGCTGCTGCCGAGCACCAGCAGCCCCCACCCCTCCTCCGGAAGGGTGCAGTCGGCGCGCCGCAGGTTGGTCGCTTCGGCCGGACGGGTGGCGGCGTACAGGATGCACCCGTAGAACGCCCGCAGGTGCTGCCCCCGGGTCGACGCCTGCCCGGCCGCCTCCAGCAGCGCGGCCCCCTGAGCGGGGTCGGGCACCCACCGGAAGTCGATCTCATCGCTGGTGGCCGGGGGAGTCCAGTCGATGAACTGGAGAGGGTTGGAGGGCAGCCTGCGTCGCTCCACCGCGTACCGCAACGCGTTGTTGAACACCATGCGCTGGCCACGATACAAGTCAAGCGATGACGCAGCTGTGGCGTTCTGCGAGATCCTGGCCGCCTGAGATTGGTCCCGGTGTTGATTTCCGCCACTCAATTAGCGGAGAGCCCTGCTGCAGGGGCTCTCCGCTAATTGTGATGCCAAATTTGGAGATTCTGGCTCGGGTGTGCGTGAAGCCGGAGACCTATTCAATCTTGATGCGATGAACTGCTTTCTGTTTCTGGGATTGCATCTCTGACCATTACGTCGAGATAGAATCCGGGCAGGCCGAGGCGCGTTGTTAGGTCTGTTAGATGCTGCCGGGCGTAAGGGTAAATCATGAAAGATGCCGCCCGCTCGCCATAGAGGTGAAAGACGGCCTCTGGGATGCTGGACCCCTCGTTTACCCGGTAGCGAGCAGCGACAACCGTAGCTGCTTCAGCCACGCTTGTATCTTCTTCATCGGCGAAATAGCAGTTGATTCGGAGTTGGTAGTCGACAACGCCCTCGCCGATTGCCAATCCGATCTCTGACTGCACGTTCACCCGTGCTGGCAGGGAGGGTGCCAGTCGCCGAGCGTGTAGCTCGGTTGCAAAGATGGTCTCTAGGTGGATGCGGCTTACGAGTTGGTTGTAGTCGGCCGCGCTGACCTTCACCGGCTCCTCTGTCATGCGGCAACCCTATTAAGCGGCTTGAACTCGGACGAGGGGGGGAAGGCGGGCGGTTGAATTTTGCTGGGAACGGCGTGGGCGAAGCCCGAGAATTTCATCCCGTTAATATCATGCTCGACTGTAATGTCCACGAGCAGATGTCCATGCTCAACCGGTACGACCATGGCGTCGCTGCGAGCCTTCGAACTGACCGGGACAGCGCCCTGGCGAGCTCTAATTAGCATGCTGTCGATGATTGCCATTTCATCGCGCGTTGGGTACTCGAAGCCGTCATCAAGGCCAATTATCCGCAGCCAACGGTTGACTTCGCTCCACAGCCAGACGTGCGACCGTCCTGCTGTTCCCTCTGGGAGTGGGAAGCGAGCCTTTCCCTGTCGGTCGCCATTGATCCACTGATTGACGTTCTGGCGGGTGCGGGATGTGCGCTGCGCGATTTCGGCCACGCCAACCAGGTTCCGGTCGAGTCGGAGCAGCTGCAGGTGCGATGCAACCCGTCCCACGTCGGACACAGCCTGTAGCGCTGCAGCTAGACAGCTGTCGCCTGGAGTGACGATGGTGAGCAGGTCGACGCCGCCGCCGCGGTAGAGCATGGCGTCTAGCTCGTGCTCAAGCGCCTCGACGGTGTCAGCGTCGTCGACGCTGGTTCCAGATACGACGAAGGTGAGCTCGTAGTCCATGCGTCCCCCTTCTCCTGAGGCTCAGGGTGGCAGAGCTGTTGTCATTCGTCAACGCAAAAATATGGACAAAACGGCACAATCTGCAAAGTGAGAGGAGGGTTACCCGCTAGTCACGTCCGCCTGTCAGGCTTCGCTGCGGGGAGTCCTTCGGCTTCGGGCACCTGCCCGCCGCGTTCGTGATCTGCCGCGCCTTGGTCGTCGGGGACCGGGGAGTGCTGCCGATCGGAATGGTAGTGCAACCACCGCCAGAACAGGGGCAGTACAGCCTGGTGCCATGCCCTTCCTTGTGGAGGGTCCAACCCTTCTTGAGCAAGGGTTCAACCGCCTTGCGGATGTCCTTGTCCTTGATGTCCTTGGCGGTGAGTTCCTTGCCTACCACTTGGCCTCCCCTGCCCCGGCATCGCCGAGAGGCGGGTCGTGCTCAAGTGTGATCGCGCGAAGTGTCGCGCCAGGGAGCTGACGTGCCACAGAGCCTGCCTTCTGGCCGCGCCGCACCTTGGTGTTCTTGCTTGTAAGGGTGCGGCCCTGTCCAAGCTGCTCTCGGCAGCCGTTGAGATGATGTTACGCCTGTCGCGTGACACCTCCCCGCATATGACTTCTCATCACATAAATTGCCAGCAGGCTCGTGTGGACCACCTCTGGACCGGCCGGTCGATTGAACTCTGATGTACCTATGGAGCTGAAGGTAGGCAGGGTGATGAGGTCCTACTCGCGCCGATCTTGAAAACTGTCGTGCGGTGACCCCGTACCGTGGGTTCGAATCCCACGCTCTCCGCAAGTAGGAGAACCACCTGCTCAGGGCGGGTGCCGGTAGCTTCCGGCACCCGCCCTTCGCGTTGTCCGGGGTGGCTGGGCGTCAGCGGGGCGGGGGCGGGTTCACCCGGACGGGGGGTTTGGGGCGGGGGCGTCCTCCCGGGTTGAGGGGGCCGCCGTTAGCCGGAGGACAGGGGGCGAACTGCCCCGGGAACGCGTCCGGCGGGTGTGCGGATCCGGGCGCTCCGGCACGTCCTGGAGGCGAACATGGCCTGGTACCCCGGCGCCGAGCGGATGGAGCTGCAGCCCGAGTCGGACGGGCAGCCGGCGATCGTCCCGACGCAGGTGATCCTGCACAGCATCGCGGCGCCGTGGACGCCGCGCCGGATGTACGAGTACTGGCGCGACTCGACCAACCTGGAGTCGCACTTCGGGGTGGGCTTCGACGGCGCCGTCGGGCAGTTCATCGGGACGCGGACCAGGGCGGACGCCAACTACGGGGCGAACCGGCGGGCGGACGGCACCGGCGCGGTCAGCGTCGAGTCGGCGTCCAACCTCGACCACACCGACCCGTGGACGGCGGAGCAGCTCCACGCGCTGGTCGAGCTCGGCGCCTGGCTGGCCCGCACGCACGACATCCCGGTGCGGGTCTGCCGCGCCCACGACGACCCCGGCTTCGGCCACCACCGGCTGTTCCCGCAGTGGTCGACCAGCGGCACGGCCTGCCCCGGTGACGCCCGGGTGCGGCAGTTCCACGACGCCGTCCTGCCCGGGATCGCCGCCCGGATCAGGAACGGCACCCCGCTGCCGCCGCCCCGCCCGGAGGGGGACACCACCGGGACGCCGGTCCGCCGCCGGGTGACGATCAACGGCCTGGAGTACGGCTACGGCGCGCACGGCCCGCAGGTGCGGGAGGTCGGCGAGGCGCTGGTCGCGGCCGGCTTCGGCGGGCACTACCGCAGCGGCCCGGACGAGGACTGGCGCGACCCCGACACCCTCAACTACCGGGACTACCAGCGTTCCCTCGGCTACCGGGGCGCCGACGCGGACGGCGTCCCCGGCGAGACCTCGCTGCGCCGGCTGCTCGGCCGGCTGCCCTCGCCGCGGCGGGTCTCGCTGGCGCACGTGGTGGCCGCCGCCCGGACCGACCCGGGAGCCGAGCAGGGGCACCGCACGTACGGGGAGGAGACCAGGATCGTCGAGCAGGCGCTGGCCGACGAGGGGCTGCTCGAACGCCGCTGGGTGGACGGCTCCTTCGGGACCCGCACGGTGGCGGCGTACGCGGCCTTCCAGCGGGCGCTCGGCTACCGGGGGACGGACGCCAACGGGATCCCCGGCCAGCGCAGCCTGCGTGAGCTGGGGGAGCGGCGCGGCTTCGACGTCACGGACTGACGCCGGCCGGTGCGGGCCCGCGGTGATGGTGGTGCTTGACCATGACACCGTGTGAGGCCCTGCACTGGAGGCATCATGTTCACCATCGGAGACTTCGCCAAGCACGGCCGGGTGTCGGTCCGCATGCTGCGCCACTACGACGCGGTGGGACTGCTGCACCCGGTCCGGGTCGACCCGTTCAACGGCTACCGCCTCTACGGGGCCGCCCAACTCGCCCGGCTCAACCGGATCGTCGCGCTCAAGGACCTCGGCTTCACGCTGCAGCAGGTGCGGGACGTGCTGGACGAGCGGGTGGACGCGGCCGAGCTGCGCGGGATGCTGCGCCTGCGGCGGGCCGAGCTCGCCGCGGCGATGGCGGCGGACGCGCGGAGGCTGGCCCGGGTCGAGGCGAGGCTCCGGACGATCGAGAGTGAGGGACGGATGTCCGTGGACGAGGTCGTGGTCAAGCGGGTGCCGGCGGTACGGGTGGCCGAGCTGACGGCGGTCGCGCCGGGTTACGAGCCGGAGGACCTCACCCCGGTGGTGGGGCCGCTCTTCGACGAGCTGTGCCGCCGGATGGCGCTGGCCGGGGTGGCGGACGCCGGCCCGGCGGTGGCCCGCTACGAGGACGTCCCGGAGGGCGACGGCGCGGTGCTGGTCCGGGCGGCGGTCCCGGTCGGGGCCGGGGTGGCGCCCTCGGAGGCGTACGGCTTCGAGGTGCTGGACCTGCCGGAGGCCGAGGCGGCGACGGTGGTGCACCGGGGGCCGATGGACGACAGCACGGGGGCGGTGCAGTCGCTGGCCCGTTTCATCGAGGAGAACGGGTACCGCTCCGCCGGGTACGCCCGCGAGCTGTACCTGGAGTGCCCGGAGGACCAGGCGGGCTGGGTGACCGAGTTCCAGGAGCCGGTGGTCCGCGGCTGACCGGGCCGGCGGCGAACGGGGGCGAGGCAGCGGGCGGGGCGGGGCCGGGCTGGGGGCCAGGGCGGCGGACGGGTGGCCGACGGGTGACCTGCGCCCGGCCCGCGTACTTGCCCGGTCCCCGCCCTGGGGGCAGAGTCGCCCGTAGGACGGGCGCGACCACACGGCGGCGAACGGAGACTGCGGTGAGTGATCTGACGGACCGGCTGGCCCAGGGACTTCCCCCGGGGGCGCTGGCGGTGGACCCGGACGTGATGGCCGCCTACAGCCACGACATGGCGGGCTTCTGCGAGGCCGGCGTCCCGGCGGTGGTGGTCTTCCCGGAGACCGTCGAGCAGGTGCAGCACGTGCTGCGCACGGCGAGCGAACTGCGGGTCCCGGTGGTGCCGCAGGGCGCGCGGACCGGCCTGTCGGGGGCGGCCAACGCGGTGGACGGCTGCGTGGTGCTGTCCCTGGTGAAGATGAACCGCATCCTGGAGATCGACCCGGTGAACCGGATCGCGGTGGTCGAGCCCGGCGTGGTCAACGCCGAACTCTCGCGGGCCGCGGCCGAGGCGGGCCTGGCCTACCCGCCGGACCCGTCCAGCTGGGAGTCCTGCACGATCGGCGGCAACATCGGTACCGGCGCCGGCGGGCTGTGCTGCGTGAAGTACGGCACGACCAGCGAGTACGTCCTCGGGCTGGACGTGGTGCTGGCGGACGGGCGGCTGCTGTCCACCGGGCGCCGCACCGCCAAGGGCGTGGCCGGCTACGACCTGACCCGGCTGATGGTCGGCTCGGAGGGCACGCTGGGCGTGGTGGTCCGGGCGGTGGTGGCCCTGCGCCCCGCGCCCGCGCCGCAGTTGGCGCTGGCGGCCGAGTTCCCGAGCGCGGAGGCGGCCGGTTCGGCGGTGTGCGAGGTGATGGCCCGCGGCCTCACGCCCTCGCTGATGGAGCTGATGGACGCGGTCTCCGTGCGGGCGGTCAACGAGCTGGGGCAGATGGGGCTGCCGGAGTCCACCCAGGCGCTGCTGCTGGTGGCCTTCGACGGGGCCGATCCGGCCGGGCGCCTCGCGGTGGTGGAGGAGATCTGCCGGGCGGCCGGCGCGACCGAGGTGGTGCCGGCCGAGGACCAGGCCGAGTCCGAACTGCTGCTGGAGGCGCGGCGGTTGGCCCTGCCCGCGCTGGACCGGCTGGGCACCACGATGATCGACGACGTGGCGGTGCCGCGCTCCCGGCTGGCCGAGATGCTGAACGGGGTCGCGCTGATCGCCGAGCGGCACGGGCTGACCATCGGCGTGGTGAGCCACGCCGGCGACGGCAACACCCATCCGATCGTCATCTTCGACGCGGCCGACCCGGAGCAGACCGCCCGGGCGCAGCGCTCCTTCGACGAGATCATGGCGCTGGGCCTGGAGCTGGGCGGGACGATCACCGGTGAGCACGGGGTGGGGCTGCTCAAGCGGGACTGGCTGGCGCGCGAACTGGGGCCGGTGGGGATGGAGCTGCAGCGGCAGGTCAAGGCGGTGTTCGACCCGCTGGGGATCCTCAACCCGGGCAAGGCGGTCTGAGTCCGGTCCTCCGGCACCCCAGTCCTCCGGCCCGGACGGCCCGGACGGCCGGACGGTTCAGATGCTTCGGGCGGACCGGATGGCTCGGGGCGGCCCGGGCTGTCCGGTGGCCGTTCCGTTCATCGCTCATTCGGGATCCATTCTTGTCGGATATTTCGAGTAGTCGCAGAATGGCTGGATATATCGACATGGAAGGCTGACCCCACCCTGTGGGGGCGCGTTCTACGGCGGCTCGCGCCAGGGTGGTGCGAGCCGCCGTTCGTGTGCGGTCGCGCGCCCTCTCCGGGGCTCCCCGCCAGGCCTGGTCGATCGGGCAAAACCCCAGCTGGGAGCCAGTATGTCGACAGGTATGCGGCTGGTGGCGCGGATATTCCCCGCGACTCGGATATCACGCGAACGGGCGAAAAGCCCCCGTGGTGGTGGCGCTTTGTCGATTTGTTGCGGAAGTCTGTTTCCCGGCGTCGCAGCCTGCGGGAGTTCATCTGGCCGATGAATCCCCGCATACCGTGTACGACATGTAGGACTTACAGCTTTCCTGGAGGAATTCATGGTTCGCATCCGCACCCCCCGGGTGGTCGGCCTGCTCGTCGCGATCCCGCTGGCGGCAGGCCTGCTGCTGACGGGCGCCGGTGCCGCCGCCGCCGACAACGGCGCGCTGGCGAACGACGGGTCCAACAGCAGCGTGGTGTCCAACATCGGCACCGGGAACGTCTTCGGCTCGGTCGACGGCAACCACCTCTCGACCCAGCAGACGGCCACCGGCTCCGGTGCCTCGAACCAGAACAACACCGTGGCCGTGAAGGACAACGCGGGCACCGTCCTGGCCGGTCAGTCCAACGCGAACCTCGACGTCGTCTTCGCGCCGATCTTCCCCTGACAGCGCCGGTCCCACCGCCGGCGGGGGCGCCGGGGGTGGACGGCCGCGGGTGAGCCGATCACCCGCGCGAGGGGTTCGGAGTGAACGGACGCGCGACGCGGCGACGCGGGCGCGCGGCACGTACCGGGCAGCGGAAAGGGTCACCGCGAACCGGCCTCGTGGGCGGTGCCGTCGACGGCACCGCCCACCGGTGCGTCCGGGGGCGTCACGGTCGGGTGAGGGCACTACGGTCGTCCGAGAGCGCCACGGTCGGGCGGGGGCGCCACGTACGGACCCGGGGGCGCACCCGCGCCGCCGTACGCCCGGCCCGGCGGGTGCCGTACGGCCTCCGGCCGTCCGCCGGACAGGGCCCGCACCCGGCGGCGTCGGTCCGCGGCGGTACGGTTGCGCTCTCACAGCGCACCCGCGCGCGCCCGACGGCGGGCCGCCGGAGTGCGGCCGCGGCAACCGGAGGGAAGGGCGCGATGGCAGCGGAGGAGGAGGGGCTGACCGGCCCCGGCGAGGCACGGCCCGACACCGGCCCGGAGCCCCGCACCGAGCCCAGGGCGGAGGACCGGGGCGTGCCCGGGGGCCGTTCCGTCCCCGAGCTGCTGCTCGGCCGTCCGCCGATGGCCCGCCCGCTGCCGTCCTTCGACACGGACGCGGCCCCGGCCGAACCGGGCCCGCTGTTCGTCGACTGGCTCGCCACCGCGCTCGCGGCCGGTGTGCTCGACCCGCAGGTGATGACGCTGTCCACGGTCGACTCCGACGGGCTGCCCGACGCCCGGGTGCTGGTCCTGCGCGATGTGGACGCCTCCGGCACCGGCTGGGTGTTCTCGGCGGCCGCCGACAGCCCCAAGGGCCGGCAGCTCGCCGACCACCCGGCCGCCGCGCTCACCCTCTACTGGCCGCCGCTGGGCCGCCAGATCCGGGTACGCGGAACGGTCGAGCGGGCGGCCGACCAGGTCGCGGCGGCGGAGTTCGCCACCCGCTCGCCGGATGCCCGGATCGCCACCCTGGTCGGGCGGCAGAGCGAGCCGCTGGGCTCGCTCGACGAGTACGACGAGGCGGCCGCGGCCGCCCGCCGCCGGCTGGAGGCCGTCCCGGGCGCGGTCGCGGCCGGCCACGCCGTCTACACGCTCTGGGCGCACGAGGTGGAGTTCTGGCAGGGCGACGCGGACCGCCGCCACGTCCGGCTGCGCTACACCCGGACGGGCCCGGTGCGCGCCCCGGAGTGGGCGCGCACCATGCTCTGGCCGTGAGGGCCACGGCCCGGGGAGGGCCTCAGCGCCGCCCGGTCAGCGTGGCCCCGACACTGGCCGCCACCACGCAGCCGATCCCGGCCAGCTGCGGCACGCCCAGCAGCTGGCCCAGCACCACCAGGCCGACCAGCGCGGAGACCGCCGGCTCCAGACTGACCATCACGCTGAACACCCGCTGCGGCATCCGCCGCAGCGCGGTCATCTCCAGCGCGTACGGGATCACCGGCAGCAGCAGCGACACCCCGGCCACCGAGAGCAGCAGCACCGGCGCCGAGGCGTCCGGCGCGCTCAGCCCGTCCCAGGCCTGGCCGAGCCCGAACGGCGCCACCGTCAGCGCGCCGACCGTCATCGACACCGCCAGGCCCTGGAAGCCCTGGAACGAGGCGCCGACCTTGTCGGTGAACAGGATGTACGCGGCGTAGCAGCCGGCCGCCCCGAAGGCGTACGCCAGGCCGACCGGGTCCAGCGCGGCGCCGTCGCCGCCCTCGCCGAGCAGGGTCAGCAGGGCGACCCCGGCGGCGGCCAGCCCGGCCCAGAGCAGGTGGCTGGCGCGCCGGGCGAAGACCAGCGCGACCGCGAGCGGTCCGAGGAACTCGATGGTCGCGGCGGTGCCCATCGGCAGCCGGTCGATCGCGCCGGCGAACAGCAGCGTCATCCCGGCCGAGGCCATACCGAGCAGGCCGGCCGCGGCGAGGTCGCGCGGTGAGCGTCCGCGCAGCCGGGGGCGGGTGACGGCCAGCAGCACGAGCGCCGCGAAGCCCAGCCGCAGGAAGGTGGTGCCGGCGACCCCGAGCGGGCCGAACAGCGGCTTGGACAGGGCGATGCCGAGTTGCACGGTGAACATCGCGGTCAGAACGAGGAGCGGCGCCGGGATCCGCTCCGGGCGCCGCATCAGCTGGGGGAACCGGCGGCCCGCGGGCCGTCCGGGGTGCACCCCCGGTGGTGCTGTCGCGGAGCCGGGCGTCATGGCGCCGGCCGCGGCGTCGGCGCCGCCTCGTCGCCAGCCACCGCGCTCGCCGGCGGGCTCGCCCTTGGGGGCGGGCGGCATGGCAAGGGCCTCGGCGACGGCTCCGCCGTTCGGCGTCGAGGCAGCGGTTTCGCTGGGGTGGGACGTGGGCATGCCGGCGAGTCTGCCGTAAGGAGTCACCCGGGGGCAAGCTCGTTACCGGAATGTGGACGGATGTGGACGGGTGCCCCCGAAAGGGTGAGCCTCGGCGGCGCTCGCGGCGCGCTTGCCGTGATCGTCCGATGGTCCGTCAGTATCAAGGCCGGGTGCGCTACATCCGCCCGGCGGCACTCCTGGCCGCCTCCCTGGTCCTGTTGCTGGCCGCCGAAGGCCCGGGTACGAGCGCGGGAGCGGCGGTGCCCCTGGGCGCCACCGCGCCGACCGCAGTCGAGGTCCCCGCCGCGCCGCCGCCCCCGCCCCGGATCCGCCCCGTCGTGCTGCCCGACTGGGCCGGCCCGCCCGCCCCGCGCCTGCGCGACACCTACCGCGGCGCCGCCTTCGACACCTGCACCGCGCCCCCGCTCGACACCCTGCGGGCCTGGCAGGGCACCTCCCCGTACGGCGTGGTCGGCATCTACACCAGCGGCGGGCAGCGCGGCTGCGCGCAGCCGGCGCTCACCGCCGAGTGGGTCCGCCAGGCGCGGGCGATGGGCTGGCGGTTCATCCCCACCCACGTCGGGCGGCAGGCGCCGTGCAGCGCGATCGCGCGCAAGCCCAAGCGGATCGACCCGGCGAACGCCGTCCAGCAGGGCCGCGAGGAGGCCGCGGAGGCGGTGCTCGGCCTCCAGGTGCTCGGCCTCGGCGCGGGCAGCCCGGTCTACCTCGACATCGAGGCGTACCCGCTGAACGACGCCGTCTGCGGGCAGGCCGTCGTCGACTTCGCGGCCGGCTGGACCCAGGGCCTGCACGCCGCCGGCTACCTCGCCGGCTTCTACTCCAGCCTCGACTCGGGCATCGCCGACCTCGTCGCCGCCGCCCGCGCGGGCAGCACCCCGCTGCCCGACGTCCTCTGGTACGCCCGCTGGGACGACCGCGCCGACACCGGCGGCAGCGGCGGCATCGACCTCGACCTCTGGGCCGACCACCAGCGGATCCACCAGTACCGGGGCAACGTGAAGGAGAGCCACGGGGGCGTCGAGCTGACCATCGACCGCGACGAGGTCGACGGGCCGGTCGCGGGGTAGGACCCGCCCCGCGCCCCGCCGTCCGGGCTCCCCGATAAGGTGTCCCGTCGATTTCGATCAACGATCAACGATCAACGATCCGCGGTCGGCGATCGACGGGACATCACGGATCAACCACGGGGGACGGAAAGTGTCGAACGGTCAGGACTACTACGGGGGCGGCGGCGGGTACGGCGCGCCGCAACAGGGGAACCCGTACGCGCAACCGGGGCCGTACGCCCAGCCGCAGCCGCAGCAACAGGCGTACGGGCAGCCGAACCCGTACAGCCAGCCGGCCCCACCGCAGGATCCGTACGGCCAGCCGGCCCCGCCGCAGCACCCGTACGCCCCTCAGCAGCAGCCGCCGCAGCACCCGTACGGGGCCCAGCAGCCGCAGCACCCGTATGCCCAGCCGGCCCCGCCGCAGCCCGCGCCCGCCGCCGTGCCGGCGCAGCCCGCCGGCAGCCAGGAGCCCGGCTACGTCCCCGACTTCGCGCGCATGGACGGCGGGCGCGGCGGCGGCTCCGCGCCGCGCCGCAGCCGGATTGGGGTGCTGCTCCAGTTCACGCTCCAGTGGATCTACCTGCCGCTCTGGATCGGCGCCCTGGTCGCCCTGGTCGTCCTGGCGATGTTCGCGGGCGGCGGCGGCCCCTCCGGGCCGAAGTCCGACGCCTGGTTGAAGCCCCACCGCTTCTACATGCCGTACGGCCGGCTGAAGGCCGAGCTGTCCGGTCGTCCGGAGGACTGGGAGGCCTACGTGGCCCCGGTGCTGGCGCGCCGGATCCGGGAGGCCGAGGCCAGGCACGCGGCCGGGGAGGGGGCGCTGCAGCCCGACCTCAGCCGCAAGATCACGATCAAGCTGGCGCTGCGCTACTTCCGCGGCCTCGGCGCGGACGGCCTGGCCCGGCTGGCCGCACGGCATGGCTGGGAGCTCGCGCGGGACGCGACCACGGCGGGGCACGCCGTCCTGGAGCGCGTGATCCCCGCCCCGGTACTGCCGTACGTCCCGGGGCCGAACGACCCGCCGGCCGCGCCCGGCACCCCCTGGGGCCCGCTGCCGACCCGGTTCGCCCTGCTGCTGCCGTTCGTGCTGGTGCTCCAGCTGGTGTACGTCCCGGTCTGGGGCCTGCTCACCTTCTGGGTGAAGCGCAGCGACCCGAGCTACTGGGGCCTGTGGTTCGCCCGGTGGACGGTCGGGCCGCGGGTGATCTGGGCGGAGATGACCGGCTCCACCGCCGCCTGGGAGAACCACGTCCGCCGCATTATGGCCCGCGACATCGCCAAGCGGGGCGCCCCGACCGCCGCCTACGTGCCCCGCTTCAAGGTGGACGTGGCGACCTACAAGGGGATCGGCGGTCACCACCTGCTGCGCCTCGCGGCCGAGCAGGGCTGGTACCTCGATCCGGCGTTCACCCCGCGGCCGGAGGTCGCCGTCCACCTCTTCCTGCCGTCGGGCGCGGCCAACCCGCAGGCCTGACCCGGCACCGAAATCAGCGCCGAAGCAGCGCTGAAACGCCGTTGAAGCACCCATGAAGCGGCCGTGGACCGGCCACCGCGGGACCGCCCGGCCTCAGCGCCCGGCGGTCCCGTTCCGCGTCCACACCCCGTTGCCCAGCGGCAGCCAGCCCCGGCCGGCGCAGTCGCGGCAGGTCTCGGGGATGTGGCCGGTGCCGGTGCGGTCGTGCCGCAGGCCGAGCCGGGCGCGGGTCCGCACCCCGCCGTGGCAGTTCGGGCACGGGACCCGGAACCCGGCGGGCGGATCCGGGTGCGTTTGCCGCTCGTGGTGGCTGTCGCTCATGGCGCTCAGTATTGCCCCTCGGCCCCCGCCGGCGATCCCTCGATCCCCATCCGCGATCCCTTCGCGCACGACCCTCACCGCCACCCCCGGCCCCCTCCGCCCCGCGCCCTCCGCCGGCCGGCCCGGCCGCCCGCCGCCCGACTTGCCGACTTCCTGTCTGTAAAAGCACAACCGGGGCGCGCTTAGCATGAACTGAAGACGTGTCAGCTACCTCGGGGAGTGGATCACCATGGCGACCTCGTTCCTGGTGGGCTCGCGGGCGAGTAATCTCGCGAAGGCCCAGGTCCGTGAGTACCTCGCACCACTGAGGGAACGTTTCCCCGAGGTCACCTTCAACCACCGGATCATCCTGGAGGGCGGCGACCGGGACCGCCGCTCGCTGCTGTCCGACGTCAGCGCGGTCAGCGGGGGCTCGGCGTTCAGCACCGAGCAGGAGGCGGCGCTGGTCCGCGGCGAGGTGGACGTGGTGGTCCACTCCCTCAAGGACCTGCCGACCGCCAACCCCGACGGCCTGATGCTCCTGCCGCCGCCGCCCCGCGAGGACGTCCGCGACGCGCTCTGCGGCTCGACCCTGGCCGGGCTGCGCAAGGGCGCCCGGGTGGGCACCGGCGCGCCGCGCCGGATCGCCCAGCTGCTGGCGGTGCGGCCGGACCTGGAGCTGGTCCCGATCCGCGGCAACGTGCCGCCGCGGCTGCGGAAGATCGAGACCATGGGCCTGGACGCCGTCGTCCTCGCCTCCGCCGGACTGCGCCGCCTCGGCCTGGAGGACGCGATCGGCGAACTGCTCCCGCTCGACCTCTTCCCGCCGAGCCCCGGCCAGGGCGCGCTGGGCATCCAGGTCCGCGAGGACAACCGGGCGATCCGCGAGATCCTCGTGACCGCCGGTGACCCGCTCGCCGACGTCCACGTACGGGCCGAGCGCGCCATGCTCGCCGAGCTCCACGGCGGGTGCAGCGTCCCGGTCGGCGCGTACGCCGAGACCCTGCCGGACGGGCGGCTGCGCCTGTTCGGCCAGGTCACCTCGCTGGACGGCCGCCAGCGCGCCGAGGCCTCGCTGACCGCGCACGGCTCCCCGGAGCTGCTGGGGCAGGCCCTGGCCGCCGAGCTGATCGACCGGGGCGCCCACGAGATCCTGGACGCCATCCGCCCGGCGCCGGTCGCGGCCTGACCCGCACTCCGGTCCTGAGTCGCCGTCAACCGTCGTCGTCAACCGTCGCCGTCGTCGTCGACCACCGCCGTCGTCCGCCTCCGTCCCCGAACCCGCCGACCGGCGCACCGGTGACGGAGGCCCGGCGTTCTGACAGGCTCACCGCATGACCGACGACCGCACCGACCCGACCACCCCGGAGACCCCGGAGAGCCCGGAGACCCCGACCACCCCGGAGGAGCGCGCCACCCCGGAGAGCCCGGAGACCCCGGAGGAGCGCGCCACCCCCACCGCCCCCTGGGACCCCGAGGCGCCCGGCGTCCTGCGGCTGCCCTCCGGGCGCCTGGTCCGCGGCCGGGGCCTGCGCCACCCGCTGCCGCCCGGTCCGGCGCCCACCTTCGCCCTCCACCTGCTGGGCCGCCGCCCGCCGGAGGTCGCCTGGGAGAGCCGCTGGCTGCGCTGGCCCGACTTCCGGCTGCCCGCCGATCCCGCCGCCGCGACCGTCGCCCTGCACGAGGCCTGGGCCCGGGCCGGCACCGACCGCGTGGAGGTGGCCTGTTCCGGCGGCCGCGGCCGCACCGGCACCGCCCTGGCCTGCCTGGCCGTCCTGGACGGCGTCCCCGCCGACCGGGCCGTCACCTACGTCCGCGAGCACTACTCCCGGCACGCCGTGGAAACCCCTTGGCAGCGCCGTTTCGTCCGGCGTTTCCCGGCCCCGGCCGGAGCGGCGGGCGGGCGCTGAGCCGGGCCCGCCGGAGCCGTGATCCGGGCAACGGCTCCGGGCTGCTGACACCGGAGGCCGCCGGGGGGCACAATCGGGCACGACCGGCCGAAATTACCCACCAGTAGAGGGCCGGGTCGTCGCCAGGTGCCGCCAGGTCAAGGAGGACCCCGTGTTCAGCACGATGCAGGACGTACCGCTCACCGTCGCCAGAATCCTCGTCCACGGCTCGACCGTCCACGGCCGCTCGACCGTCACCACCTGGGACGGCGCCGGGCCGGTGGTCCGGACGTACGCCGAGGTGGGCGCGCGGGCCGCGCAGCTGGCGTGCGCGCTGCGCGACGAGCTCGGGGTCACCCTCGACGACCGGGTCGGCACCCTGATGTGGAACAACGCCGAGCACCTGGAGGCGTACCTCGCGGTGCCCTCGATGGGCGCGGTGCTGCACACCCTCAACCTGCGGCTGCCGGGGCACCAGCTGGCGTACATCATCAATCACGCGGCCGACCGCGTGATCATCGTCAACGGCACCGTGCTGCCGTTGCTCGCCGCCGTGCTGCCGCAGCTGAACGACACCCTCAAGCACATCGTGGTCAGCGGCCCGGGCGACCGCTCCGCGCTGGAGGGCTTCGCGGGCGGCGTGCACGACTACGAGGAGCTGATCGCCGGGCGGCCGGTGGAGTACCCCTGGCTGACCGACGTCGACGAGCGCAGCGCGGCCGCGCTCTGCTACACCTCCGGCACCACCGGGGACCCCAAGGGCGTGCTCTACAGCCACCGTTCGGTCTACCTGCACTGTCTCCAGGTCAACTCGGGCGACAACTTCGCCTTCACCTCGCGGGACGTCGCGCTGCCGGTGGTCCCGATGTTCCACGTCAACGCCTGGGGCATCCCGCACGCCGCCTTCATGTCCGGCAGCAACCTGCTGATGCCGGACCGCTTCCTCCAGCCGAAGCCGATGGCCGAGATGATCGACCGGGTGCGGCCGACCGTCAGCGCCGCCGTCCCCACCATCTGGAGCGGCCTGCTGGACGAGCTGGACGCCGGCGACTACGACACCTCCTCGCTGCGGATGGTGGTCATCGGCGGCTCGGCCTGCCCGCCCGCCCTGATGAAGGGCTTCGACGAGCGGCACGGGATCAAGGTCGTGCACGCCTGGGGCATGACCGAGACCTCCCCGCTCGGCACCTTCGCCCAGCCGCCCGGCGGCCTCACCCCCGAGCAGGAGTGGGACTACCGGGTCACCCAGGGCGTCTTCCCGGCCTCCGTCGAGGCCCGGCTGATCGGCCCGAACGGCGAGCGGATGCCGCACGACGGCGCCTCGGCCGGCGAACTGGAGGTGCGCGGCCCGTGGATCGCGGGGGCGTACTACGGGGGCGCGGGCAACGACCCGGAGCGCCCGGACGACAAGTTCAGCGAGGACGGCTGGCTGCGCACCGGTGACGTCGGCACCATCACCGCCGACGGCTACCTGACCCTCACCGACCGCGCCAAGGACGTCATCAAGTCCGGCGGCGAGTGGATCTCCTCGGTCGACCTGGAGAACCAGCTGATGGCCCACCCCGAGGTCGCCGAGGCGGCCGTGGTCGCCGTCCCGGACGAGAAGTGGGGCGAGCGGCCGCTGGCCACCGTGGTGCTGCGTCCGGGCGCCACCGCCGGGCTGCGCGAGCTGCGGGCCTTCCTGGCCGAGCGGGTCGCCTCCTGGCAGCTGCCGGAGCGCTGGGCGATCGTCGAGGCGGTGCCGAAGACCTCGGTCGGCAAGTTCGACAAGAAGGTGATCCGGGCGACCTACGCCGAGGACGGGCTGGACGTCACGGTGCTCGGCAAGGAGTGACCGCGAACGGCCGAGGGCCGGTTCCCCCGCGACGGGGGAGCCGGCCCTCGGCCGTTCCGGGCGGGTCGTCAGCCGGCCGCCGCCGCGACGCCCGCGCCCGTCTCGCCCATCGCGCCGATCCGCCCGAGCAGGTCGACGATCCGCGACTGGACGTCGGCGGTGGTCGCCCGCTCGGCCAGGAACAGCACGGTCTCGCCGGTGCGCAGCCGGGGCAGCTCGCGCGGGTCGAGGTCCACCGAGGTGTAGACGACCAGCGGGGTGCGGTGCAGCCGGTCGTTGGCGCGCAGCCAGTCCAGCAGGCCGACCCGCCGGCGGCGGATCTGGAACAGGTCCATCACCACCAGGTTCGGCTGGACGCTGCTGGCCCGGGCGACCGCGTCGTTCTCGTCGGCGGCGTGCTCGACGTGCATGCCGCGCCGCTCCAGGCTGGTGATCATGGCGGCGGCGATGTCCGGGTCGCCCTCGACCAGCAGTACCCGCGGGGCGTGCTGCTCGCCGTCCCGCGGGGCCAGCGCGCGCAGCAGGACGGCCGGGTCGGCGCCGTACGCGGCGTCCCGGGTGGCCTGGCCGAGGCCGGCGGTGACCAGCACCGGGACCCTGCTGTTCAGCGCCGCGGTGCGCAGCGACTGCAGTGCGGTGCGGGTGATCGGGCCGGTCAGCGGGTCGACGAAGAGCGCGGCGGGCAGGCCGGCGACCTGCGCGTCCACCTCCTCGCGGGAGCGGACGATCACCGGGCGGTAGCCGCGCTCCTGGAGGGCCTGCTTGGTGGCCGGGTCGGGCTCGGGCCAGACCAGCAGCCGGCGGGCGTCGTCGTCGCCCGGGGCAGGTACGGGCCGGACGGGCTGCTCGCCGAGGCCGGGCGGCAGCGGGGCCGGCAGGGCGGCGGGCAGCTCGGCCACCGGGCGCGGGGCGGTCCGGGCCTCGGCCGGTACGGCGGGCGCCGGCAGCGGGGGGACCGCGAGCGGCGCGGCGCCCAGCGGACGCGGCGGCACGAGCTCGCCGAGCCCGGTGCCCACCGGCCGCGGGCCGGTCGGTTCGCCCGCCGGGGTGCCGGCGGACGGCAGCGCGGGCAGCGCCGGGACGGAACCAGCGGGTGCCGCCCCGGGGACGGCCGGCACCGGCAGGCCGGAGCCCTCCGGTCCCGGCGGTACGGCGAGGCGGCGCCGGCGGCCGGTCGGTGCGGCGGCCGGTTCGGGCTGCGGGGGTACGGGACCGGCGGGCAGCGCGTGCTCCAGGCCGGGGTAGAAGGGGGTGCCGGGCTCGGGCACGCCGGGCAGCGACATATCGTGCAGCGCCTGGTCCGGCCGCGGCTGGCCGGCGCTGCACGATCACGGCCAGG
>NZ_JBSGFD010000165.1:0-19189 GCF_053603215.1 Kitasatospora sp. NPDC004240
CCGCCAGCCACGCCCTGCGCCGCGAGGTCGAGCAGAGCTGGAGCCGGCTCGAGGACCTCGTCACCGCGGGCCTGACCGCCGACGAGTGCACCGAGGCCCTGCACATCCTCGAACGCCTGGAACAGAACCTCGCCCAGAGCGCCACCCCTTCCTGAAGAGCAGCGGTACAAGGGCGCGGTCACCCGCCGTGCATCAGGCAGCAGGGTGGCCGTTCTGACGGCCGCTGGGTGGGTCCGGTAGCCCTGAGCCGGTGCGGACTCCGGACGAGAAGAGCAGCCCCGAGTACGACGCGGCGTGCGAGAAAGCCGTGACAATCGGCGACCCGCCGGCTGCACCCGCGGGACCTGGACGCCTACGCCACCATCACCTACGAGGTGGCCGGCCTCCACCAGGGCGACGAGGACGGCTTCGAGGACGAGGACCAGGACGACGAGGTGCCCGGCGACCTGGACCTCGTGCTGGAGTGGGCCCGCGCGGGGGTGGGCGTCCTCCAGCAGTCCCTGCCCTGGCCGTTCCGCGACCTCCTGCTATACGGCGAGCTGGACAACCGGCCCGCCCCCGCATCCTCTACTGCTACGCCGACCTGCTGCGTCGCCGCGACCCGAAGGCGGCCGCGCCGTGGCTCACCGCGCTGGTCCACCTCAACCCGAACGACAACATGGGCGCCCGGTTCATCGCCCCCGACGGTCCCCAGTACCCCGGATTCTGAGCAGCACAGAAGGCCGCTGTCCTGCGCCCGCGGGGTGACGGCCTTCGGTGTGTGCGGGGCCGCGGGCCGGGGCGGCCAGCATGTACGGCCGGCCGCCCCGGGCGTCGATGCCGTGCCAGCGTCCGGGCGCCGTGGGGATGTACGTGCCGGGCGGTGTGGGGCAGGGCATGACCGCGCGCCCTGGTCGGGACGCTCGGTGTGCTCAACGAGTGGGCGCGGGTTGGGATGCGTGGTCGCCGGTTTCCCATCCGCAGCGCCGGCACTCCCGGCACCGCCCGTCCCACGGGCGGCGACCGCCGACGTGCCGAGCCACCCGGCCACGGCGGCCGCCGGCCGTACCGAAGCGGCGCTCCCGGCCGTCCAGCGGGCCGCCACGCGCACCGACGGGCCGGATGCCGCCGCGCCGCGGTCCGCCGTGCCCGCCGTGCCCGCCGTGCAGCGAGCCCACACCGCTGAACCGCACGCCGCCGAACCGACGCCCGGCCGCTCCGACGCGCCCGTGGTCCGGCGCGCCGCCCATGTGGCGCCCGCCGCGGAGCCGGACGCCGTTGCGAAGCCCGGCGGAACCCCCTCACCCGTCGCCCGGCCCACCCGTGCCGCAGCCCCGGGCGCCGCCGTCCAGCGTGCCCGTACGCCCGCCGTGGAGACCGCCCAGTCCGCCCAGTCCGCCCAGGCCACCCAGGCCGCTCCCCCGGCCCCCGCCGGGACGCCGCCCCTCCCTCACCGCGCCCGTACGCACGCGCAGGCGCCGGCACAGGCGGCCGGTGTCCCGTCCGGTCCGGCTGCTCCGGCCGCCGTCCAGCGCGCCCGTGCCGGGGAAGCGGCCGCCCCGGTGGTCCGGCCCGCGCCCGGCACCGCGCGGCACGGCACGGCGCCCACGCCGGTCACCGTGGCGCCGGGCCGCACGAGCGTCGAGCCGACGAGCCCGCCCGTCCCGCAGCCCGTCACCGCTCCCCGGGCCGCAGCCGCACCCACAGCCGCGACCGCGACCGCGACCGCACCCGCACCCACGCCCGCCGTCCAACGCGTCCGTATCGAGCCCCCGGCCGGCCCGCCGGCGCCCGTGGGCGTTCCCACCGTCCAGCGCGTACGGACGGCCGTGGCGCCGGCCGTCGGCGCGCTCGCCCGGCCCGTGCCGCCGCCCACGGCCCGGGCGAGCGCCGTGATGCCTGCTGCCCCGCCCGTCCCGGTGCGCTTCGCGCCCGTGCGCCCGGCCGCGCCGGTGCCGCCCGTCCTGCAGCGCAGCTCCGCCGCGCCCGGCGGTGCCCTCCCGTCGCCGCCACCGGCCCTGCCCGTGCTGCGGCGCGGCTCCGGCCCCACCGCTGCCGCCACCGGGTCGGACCTCGGCGGTCCCGAGCCCTTCGGCCCGCCACTCCCGCCGGCCCCGGCGACCACCTCGACCCTGCCGACCCCGCCGACCGTGCAGCGCGACGCCACCCCCGCCCCGAGCCCCACCCCGGCCGGGACCACGGTGGACCTGGGCGCGCACGCCGGGCCCCCGTCCCCCTACGACCGGCCGGGCGCGACCGCCACCGCGGCCGAGCAGGCTCCGGCGCCCGCCGCCGGGACCGCCCCCGACGACATCCCCGAGCGTCTCCTGCGGAGCCTCGACCGCCGTCACCTCGACGAGTTGGCCCGCCGGCTCGCCGAGCCGATCGGCCGGGTGCTGCGGGCCGAGCTGCGGCTCGGACGCGAGCGCGCCGGCCGCAACCTGGACGTCTCGCGATGACCCCGGCCCCGTCCACAACGACCCCGACCACGACACCCCCGACCGAGAGAGCCCGCCCGTGACCGTCCCCTACCCCGGTACGACCGTCCACTTCCAGCTGCAGATCAGCGGGATCGACCTGGGCGGCTTCTCCACCTGCAGCGGCCTCGGCGCGCACGTGGAGGTCGAGCAGCGCCGGGAGGGCGGTAACAACGACTTCGTCTGGCAGCTGCCGACCCGCATCACGTACCCGAACGTCACGCTGTCGCGCGGGCTGACCTCCGACACCGCGAAGGTGGCCCGGTTCCTGGCGACGCTGCCGACCAGGGTGACCCGGGGTACGGCCCAGATCACCGCGCTGACACCGGCGTTGGCGAACGGGCCGGTGCTGGCGACGTGGGCGCTGCGCGAGGTGGTGGTGGTCCGCTGGACGGGCCCGTCGTTCGACCCGAACCGCTCGGAGGTGGCCACCGAGAGCATCGAACTCGCCCACCACGGCTTCCTCTGACAAGGTCCGCCCCCCCGACCCAGCCACCCCGCCGATCCCACCACCCCGCCGACCCCCCTCACGGAGAGAGCGCGAACCCCATGCCCACCAGCCCCGCCAAGGCCACCCTGACCGCCTACGAGCCGCCGCCCCGACCGGGTGCGCAGCCGGGCGGGCGGATCGGGCCCGAGCTGCGGTTCCAGTTCAACCCGCACACGCTGGCGCTGTCCAAGGGCGCGCAGTGGCGGCAGAACCTGGTGCGCGGCGGGGAGGAGACCGGGGTTCCGGAGTTCATCGGCGCCCAACCGCGGCGGCTGAGTGTGGAGTTGTTCCTGGACGCGACGGCGACGCACGACGACGGGGTGGCGACGGCGGTGGAGACGCTGTTGGGCTGGTGCGCGCCGACGGCGGCGAGCATCGCGGCGAAGGCACCGAGTCCGCCGCGGGTGGTGTTCACCTGGGGGTCGTTCTCCAGCGTGCGGTTCTTCGGCTACCTGGGGAGCGTCAACGCGACGTACACGCTGTTCGATCCGAGCGGGCGGCCGCTGCGGGCGAGCTGTCAGGTGCAGCTGACGGAGTCGGGCGAGCCGACGCCCGGCCAGAACCCGACCTCGGGGGCGCTGAACGCCCGCCGGGTGCACCGCCTGGTGGCGGGGGACAGCCTGGAGTCGCTGGCGTACCGGGAGTACGGGGACGCGACGGCCTGGCGGGTGATCGCGGAGGCGAACGGGATCGAGGACCCGATGCGGCTGCGGCCGGGGGTCGAACTGCTGGTGCCGGCGGCGGAGGAGCTGCGGGCGGCGGCCGGGGCTGGGACGAGGTAGCGGGCGCCATGTCGACGGGGAACAACACCAACACCTTCGTGCTCGGCTGCCCGGGCCCGCTGCCGCCGCCGTGGGCCGAGCAGCCGAAGGAGGTGCACGTGCAGGAGAGCGGGGGGCTGCCGGCCTCCGCGGTGGTGCGGGTCCTCGATCCGTACCGGCGGCTGCTGGAGCAGAGCGGGATCACCATCGGCCGGCCGTTCACGGTGCGGGCGCGCGGGGAGGGCGGTGCGTTGCTGCCGTTGTTCACGGGTGAGGTGATCGCGCTGGAGGCCGAGTTCGACGGGGACGGCAGCTGGACGACGGTCCGCGCGCTGGACCTCTCGCACCGGCTGCAGCGCGGCCGCCGGGTACGGGGTTTCCGGGACCGCCGGGCCTCCGAGGTGGTGCGGGAGCTGGCGCAGGCGGCCGGGGTGCGGCTGGGGCAGGTGGACGCGACGGCGACGACGTACGAGTACCTGACCCAGCCGAACGTCTCGGACTGGGAGTTCCTGCGCACGCTGGCGCTGGAGAACGGCCGGGAGCTGGTGATGCTGGACGGGCTGCTGCACTTCCGCGACCCGGTGCCGGCGGCGGCCGCGCCCGGGCCGGGCACGCGGGCCGAACAGAGCCCGTTCGTCCTGGAGTTGGGCGCGAACGTGCTGGCGGTGCGGGCGGCGGTGTCCTCGGTGGGGCAGGTGAACCGGGTGGAGGTGCGCGGCTGGGACGTCGCGGCCAAGCGGCCGGTGGAGTCGGTGGTGGCGGTGGCACCCAGTACGGAGCTGCGGTTCGGCAGTACGCCGGCCGAGGCGCTCGCCGCGTTCCCGCCGGCCACGCTGCTGGTGGCGGACGTGCCGTACCGGACGGACGCGGAGGCGGTGGCGGTGTCGGCGGCGCTGGCGGCCGACCAGGCGGCGGCGCTGGGCGAGTTGGAGATCACGGTGCGCGGCGAGCCCCGGCTGCGGGTGGGTTCGCCGGTGGCGGTGAGCGGCGCGGGCACGCCGTTCGACGGCAAGTACACGGTGACCTCGGCGGTGCACGTGGACCACGGCCTCGGGTACGAGACCCGGTTGACGGTCAGCGGCCGCCAGGACCGGGGGCTGTTCGGGCTGGCCTCGGGTGCCTCGGCGGCGGCCCGCTCGCCGCGGGTGCCGTCGGTGGCGACCGGTGTGGTGGTGGACGTGATGCGCGCCGGCGGGCTGCCCCGGGACGGGTACGGCGGGCAGGAGGAGCAGGGCTGGGTGCGGCTGGGCTTCCCGTGGCTGTCGGACGGCGCGCCCGGCGGCGAGGCGTATGTGAGCGACTGGTGCCGGACCGTGCAGTGGGGCGGGGTGGGCGGCGGCGGGGTGGTCTGCCCGGACGTCGGGGACGAGGTGCTGGTGGGCTTCGAGCAGGGGCTGCTGGACCGGCCGTACGTGATCGGCGGGCTGTACAACGGACGGGACCGGCCCTCGCCGGAACGCTCGGCGCTCACCGACGGCTACGGGCGGGTGAACCGCCGCTCGGTGGCGTCGCGGGCCGGGGACCGGATCGAGCTGCTGGACAGTGCCGTCCAGGAGCGCGGGGTGCGGCTGCGGACCGCCGACGACAAGCTGGTCCTCCACCTGGACCGGCAGCGCACGGCGGTGACGATCTCCAGCGACGGCACGGTGGACATCCGCTCCGCGGGGCGGGTGACCGTGCACGGCGACGGGGTCGAACTGGACGCCGGCGCGGGCGAGTTGAAGCTCTCGGGCCGGAGCGTCTCGATCCGGGGCACCACCGACGTGACCGTCCGGGCGACCACCATCAACCTCAACTGAGACGCCGGTCCGCCGAGGGCGGGCCGGGTACAGGCGCAGGCGCAGGCACAGGCACACGTACGGACCGACCACGGCCGCGAGGACCGCGGCGGACCGTCCGGCAGCGAAAGGGAACCGATGCCGCAGGCCGCCCGGGTGGGCGACACCACCAGCCACACCTACACCCCGGTGCTCCCCGGGCTGCCGACCGGCGCCCTGGGCCCGCCCGGGGCCGTCGCGCTGCCGCCGCTGCCGCTGGACCCGGGGCCGCTGCTGGGGATCACCTCGGTGCGGATCGGCGGGCAGCCGGCCGCCGTGGTCGGCACCCTGCACGCCTGCACCCCGCACCTGCCGCTGACGCTCACCCTGGCCAACCTGGTGCTGCCGCAGGTCCCGCCGCCGGTCACCGGCCGGGTGCTGATCGGCGGGTACCCGGCGGCCCGCCGGGGTGACCGGCTGACCTGCCAGGCCTCGATCAACGGCGGGGCGCCGAACGTGTTCATCGGGGGGCGTTGAGGTGCCCGAGCAGTTCGTCGGCGCGGGCTGGGCGTTCCCGCTGCGGTTCGACGCCACCGGTGCGATCGCCCTGGTCGACCGGGACCGGGAGATCACCGAGTCGATCCGGCTGGTGCTCGGCACCGCGCCGGGCGAGCGGCCGATGCGCCCGGAGTTCGGCTGCGGCATCCACGCGTACGCCTTCGCGACGGCCGACGCCGACACCGCCGGGCGGATCGGCTACGAGGTGCGACGGGCGCTGGACCGCTGGGAGCCGAGGATCGAGGTGGACGGGGTGGAGGTCTCGCTCGACGGCGCGGACACCGGCACCCTCTACATCGACGTCCGCTACACCGTGCGCGGCACCAACAACCCGCGCAGCCTGGTCTTCCCCTTCTACGTCATCCCGGCGCACGGGGAGCCGGCCGCGCCCGCGGCCGCCGCCGGCGCGCCCGTCCAGGAGAGTCACCGCTGATGGCCCTGCCCTCCCCCAATCTCGACGACCGCCGCTTCCAGCACCTGGTGGACGAGGCCAAGCGGTTCATCCAGCAGCGCTGCCCGGAGTGGTCCGACCACAACGTCTCCGACCCGGGCGTGACCCTGGTCGAGGCCTTCGCCCACATGACCGACCAGTTGCTGTACCGGCTCAACCGGGTGCCGGAGAAGAGCTACCTGGCCTTCCTGGACCTGGTCGGCGTGCGGCTGTTCCCGGCGGCCGCGGCCCGCGCGGAGGTCACCTTCTGGCTGTCCGCGCCCCAGCCGCGGCAGCTGCGGCTGGCACCGGGCACCGAGGTCGCCACCGTCGGCACCGGCCACGAGGACCGGATCGTCTTCGCCACCACCGGTGAACTCGCCATCAACCCCTGCGAGTTCACCCTGCTGCTGACCGGCGAGGAGGACGGCCGCCCGGCCGACGCGACCGAGGAGCTGCGGGCCGGGCGGGACGTGCGCTGCTTCGCCGAGAGCCCGCGCGCCGGGGACCGCTTCCTGGTCGGCCTCACCTCCGCCGTCCCGCACTGCGCGGTGCTGCTGCGGCTGGACAGCCGGGTGGAGGGCGTCGGCGTGGACCCCCGGCAGCCCCCGCTGGTGTGGGAGGCCTTCGACGGCGACGACTGGCTGCCCTGCGAGGTGGACAGCGACAGCACCGGCGGGCTCAACCGGCCCGGCGAGGTGGTGCTGCACGTCCCCGGCGGCCACGCGCTGGCCACGGTCTCCGGCCACCGGGCCGGCTGGCTGCGCTGCCGCGCCGTCGAGGCCCGGCCCGGCCAGCCGTTCTACGCGGCCTCGCCGACCGTGCGCGGGATCACCGCGGCCACCGTCGGCGGCACCACGGCCGCCCTCAACGCCCGTACGGTGGAGGGCGAGCAGCTCGGCGAGTCGCGGGGCACGCCGGGCCAGCGGTTCGCCGTCGCGCACCCGCCGGTGCTCGGCGGGGACGGCCCGCTCGCCGTGGAGGTCGCCACCGAGGACGGCTGGGAGCTGTGGCAGGAGACCGAGTCCTTCGCCGACTGCGACCCGTCGGACCGCCGCTTCACGGTCGACCGGAGCAACGGCGAACTGGTCTTCGGGCCCGCCGTGCGGGAGCCGGACGGCACGCTGCGCCAGTACGGGGCGGTGCCGCCCAAGGGCGCCCGGATCCGGGTGGTGCGCTACCGCACCGGCGGCGGGCGGCGCGGGAACGTGGCGCGCGGTGCCCTGTCGGTGCTGCGCAGCTCGGTGCCGTACCTGTCCCGGGTGGAGAACCGGGAGGCGGCCTCCGGCGGTGTGGACGGCGAGGACGTGACCTCGGCGATGGCCCGCGGACCGCTCCAACTGCGCACCCAGGAACGGGCGGTGACCGCCGCCGACTACGAGCTGCTGGCCCGCCGGGCGGCGCCCTCGGCGGCCCGGATCCGGGCGCTGGCGGCCGGCGCCGGCGCCGAGGAGGGCGGGGTGCGGGTGCTGGTGGTGCCCGCGGCCGTGCCGGACGAGGACGGACGGCTGCGCTTCGAGCAGTTGGTGCCGCCGGACGCGATGCTCGCCACCATCGCCGCCCACCTCGACGAACGCCGCCCGATCGGCGCCCGGCTGGTGGTGGAACCGCCCTACTACCAGGGCGTCACGGTGGTCGCCCGGCTGATGGCCCGGCGCGGTACGGCCGTCGGCCAGGTGCGCGAACGGGCCCTGGACGCCCTGTACCGCTACCTCGACCCGCTGACCGGCGGGGCGGACGGCCGGGGCTGGCCGTTCGGCCGCCCGGTGCAGGCCGGGGAGGCGTACGCGGTGCTGCAGCGGCTGCCCGGGGTCGAACTGGTCGACGACGTCCAGCTGTTCCCGGCGAACCCGCTGACCGGTGAGCGCGGGGCCCCCGGCGACCGGGTGGACCTGGAGCGCAACGCGCTGGTGTTCTCCTACCGCCACCAGGTCCGGGTGGAGGAGCTGTGAGCACCGGAGCGGTGAAGCCGGGAGCCGGGCGTGCCGTCACCCGGCGCTTCGCCGTCGACGGGCTGGCCACCCCGGAGCCCTTCGCCGGCCGGCTGCCCGAGGTGTACGCGGAGGGCGACCTCGGCGGCCGCTTCGTGGCCGCCTTCGACGACGTGCTGGCACCGGTCTTCGCCGTGCTGGACTGCCTGGACGCCTACTGGCGGCCGTGGTTGGCGCCGGACGACTTCGTGGACTGGCTGGCCGGCTGGGTCGGCGCCGACGGACTGGCCGAACTGCCGCCCCGGCTGCGGCGGGAGGCCGTCGCCGAGGCGGTCCGGGTGCACCGGCTGCGCGGCACCCCGGCGGGGCTCACCGCGCAGCTGCGGCTGCTGGGCGTGCGCGCCGAGGTGAGCGACAACGGCGGGGCCGCCTGGTCGGCCACCCCGGGCGGCGCGCTCCCGGGCGGGCCGCGGCAGTTCCTCCTCGTCCGGGTGGCCCCGCCGAGGGCCGGGGAGGGCACCGCCGAGGAGCTGCTGCGCCGGGTGGAGACGCTGGTCGCGGAGCACCGGCCGGCCCATGTCGCGTACCGGGTGGAGCTCTTCGCGTGAACCGGGCCGACGTGACCTGACCTGAGCCGGCCCGAGCCCACCCCGACACGACGGTGCCCCGCGGAACTCGTCCGCGGGGCACCGTCGTTCACGTGTCCGGAGCTACGGCCGGAGCTACGGCCGGGGCCAGGCGGCGGCCAGGACCGTGCCCGGGTTGTCGGGGCTCTTCACCCAGCCGGAGATCAGCGCGTTCAGCGCGACCGACATCGAACCGCCCGCCTTGGGCTGCTCGGTCTGGTACTTGCGCACCTGGTCGGCGAGCTTGGCGTCCCAGGCGGCGGTCGGCATGGCGGTCCGCTTCGACCAGGCGTTCAGCGCCTCCCGGGCGTACCGCTCGTCGTAGGACAGGTCGTCGGCGTTCACCTCGACCTGTCCGGCCCAGCGCACCGCGGCCCGCAGACTGAACTGGTCCCAGGTGTTCTTCCCCTCGCCGACCCGGCTGGCGTCACCGATCACCTCGTACATCCACAGCGCGGCCATGGTGGCCCGGCCCAGGTTGCCCTCCTTGTCGCTGGGCAGCAGATTGCCGGCCGGGACGCGGTTGTGGCGGTCGGTGGCCCGCTGGAAGCACTTCACCGCCTCCACCGTGTTGGCGTCCATCAGCCCGTACGTCACCGGCTTGCCGAGGCGGCAGTCGTTGCCGTCGGGCAGCCGCTTGAGCCGCTCCTGCGCGAAGGCCACGAACACGTTGCTGTCGCCCGCCCGGATCGGCAGCAGACCCTGCCGCGGCGCCGGTGCGGGCGCGCCGGGCTGGGCGGGACCCGGCGCCGGGGCCGGAGGCTGGGCACCCCCGCCGCCACCACCGCCACCACCGCCGGAGGACGAACCGCCGCCCCCGGACCCGCCGGAGCCCCCGCCACCGCCCGAACCACCCGACCCGCCACCGCCGGTGTTCGGCTGCTCCCCGGGCACGGCGGGCTGCTCGGCCGGCGGGGCGCCCGGCGGCGGCTCGCTCGGCGCCGGGGCCAGCGGGGGCGGCGCGATGGTGGCGGCCGCGGCGGCCATCGAGGCGCTGCCCGCCGCCAGCGGCTTGGCCCGGCTCGCCACCGAGGGGCTCGCCGTCAGCCACAGCGCGATCGCGCCGACCGTCAGCGCCGCCACCAGCCCGAGGACGGCCGGCGCCCAGCCCGGCAGCACCGCCCGGCTGAGGTGGCTCGCCTCCAGGTCCAGCGGCTCGGCGCCCTGGCGCCGCACCGAGACGGTCACCGGAACGGTCTCCTTGCCGCCGCTCCAGCGCACCTGCCTCGGTTTGACCGTCACCCGGCCGAAGACCGCCCGGCCCGGCTCGATCCGCACCGAGGACGGGTACGGCTCCACGTCGTACTGGTCGCCGGTGTCCTGGCCGGACAGCACCGCGGTGACCGGCGTGTTGCCCAGGTTGTCCACCGCGTACCGCATCCGGCCGCGGAACCGGCCCCGGCTGGTCGGCGGCACCAGCTCGGCCCGCAGCTCGGTGAACGGCGCGACCAGCAGCACCCCCTCCACCACGGTGACGGCCTCGCGCTGCTCGGACGGGGTCACCTGCACCGCGAACGGCTGCGGCCCGGCGGTCGCGTCCGGCGTCCGCGGCGGGGCGAAGGTCAGCTCGACGGTACCGGTGGTCCCGGGGTACTGGGTGAGCGTCGCGGGCTCGACGCTCACCCACTGCGCGGGCTCGCCCAGCGGGGTGATCCGGTACTCCTCGACGACATCGCCGGTGTTGCGCACCCGCAGGGTGACCGTGGTGGCACCGCCCGGCTCCACCGGGGCGGACGCGGGTTCCAGTGCAGTCCAGATACTCACCGCCGTGACCCTACGGCCGCCCCCCGCCCCCGTCACCGCCCTCCGGTGCCCGCCCGGGGGCACACCCGCCTGCCCGTACGGGCAGCGGCCCACATGGCCGCACCCCCGCCGCACCCGCACCCGGCCCCGCAGGGCACCCCACCCCGCCCCCCGCCCCGCAGGGCCCCGGAGGGCACCACCCCACCGCCCCACCAACCCCGCCCCTACCCCTCCAGCACACCCCCCAGCTCCACCCGCCGCCGCACCCCCAACTTCCGGAAGCTGTTGGTCAGGTGCGTCTCCACCGTACGGACCGCCAGGTGCAGCATGCCCGCGATCTCCCCGTTGGAGTGGCCCGCCGCGGCGAGCCGGCAGATCCGCAGCTCGCTGTCGGTCAGCGCCTCGGTGCCGGTGTGCTCGCCCTTGGTGGCGCGGGCCCCGGTGGCCCGCAGGGACTCCACGGCGATGGCCCGCAGCCGCAGGGCGCCGAGCCGTTCGGCGCGGGCGGCGGCCTCCCGCAGGGCCTGCCGGGCGGCGCCGCGGCGACCGCTGTCCCCGAGCAGCCGCCCGTAGGTGATCAGGGCGGGGATGAGTTCGGTGTCGATCCCGGCGCCGCGCAGCAGTTCGACCGCTTCGGCGGCGGTGTCCAGCCCGTGCCGGCCACCGGTGGCCGCGCCGAGGGCGCGCAGGGCGCGGCCGACGGCGCGCGGGGTGCCCCAGGTCCGGGCGAGCCGCAGTTCCTCCTCGGCGAGGGCGACGGCGGGGCCGGGTTCGCCGAGCAGGAGGTGGCAGTCGGCGGCGGCGCTGCGCCAGGGGGTGACGATGGGGCTCCAGACCTGCCGTTCACCCTGGCGGCGTCCGCATTCGACGAGGTCGGCGAGGGCGTCGGCGGGTTCGCCGCTGGCCAGGTGGAGCAGGCCGCGGGCGTACAGGTACTCGTTCCACTCCCAGGAGCCGGGTGAGCGGTCGGCGGCGGCGGTGCGGGCGAGGCCGTGGGCCTGCCAGAGCCGGCCGGTCTCGGTGAGCGCGATGACGGCCTGGGCGACCAGGTGGGCGTTCTGCTGGCCGAGGAGTCCGGCGTAGCGGGCGCGGGCGGGGGCGGCGTCGGCCGGGACGCCGTACCACCAGATGCGGTCGGCGCCACGGCCGGCGGCGGCTCCGCGGGGGTCGGGCGGGGCGGGTTCGGTGAGGTGGAGTTCGTCGAGGAGGGCCTGGTACCCGCCGCGCATGATGTGGGTCTCGGCGCGCACGCTGAGCAGGCACTGGTAGCCGGGTTCGAGGCTGGGGCCGCGGTGGGCGGCGAGGCCGAGTTCGACCAGGCGGTCGGCCTCGGGCAGCCGGTCGGCCCACTGGGCGAGGGTGGCGGCCGAGACGAGGACGTAGCCGCGGGACAGCGGGTCGATGTCGGCCTCGACCAACTCGTCGACGCGGGTGGCGACTTCGGCGGCGGACAGGACGCCGTTGGTGGAGTCGAACTCGGTGAGCAGCGCGTAGGCGGCCGGGGCGAGGCGGTGCGGGGTGCGGGCGGCTATGCGTCGGAGTCCTTCGACGACCTGGAGCCAGCTGTGGCCGTCGTGGGAGGCGATCAGCGCGGCGGCGGCCTGCACCGCGTGCACCAACTCCTCGCGGTCGGCGAAGCGTTCGGCGAGTTCCTCCATCACCTCCAGGGCGGCGGGGGTGTCGCCGCGGGTGGCCAGCACCGAGCAGAGGGTGTTGGCGGCGCGGAAGACGCCCTCGTCGGACTGCCGGAGGTCCACGGCCTCGGCCAGGTGCCGTACGCCGGCGGTGCGTTCGGTGTCGCCGAGGGTGACCTCCAGGCCGCCGAGGTCGGTGAGGACGTGGCCGCGCCGGCGGTCGGTGAGCGGTTCGTCGAGGGCGCGGCGCAGGAGGGCGACGGCTTCGGCGGGGCGGCCGGCATGTTCGGCGGTGCGGGCGGCGCGGCGCAGGGTGTCGGCGGCCCAGCGCGGTCCGGGGGCGGCGGTGAGCAGCAGGTGACCGGCCACGAGTTCGTCGGGTTCGCCGTTACGGTGCATGAACTCCGCCGCTGCCAGGTGGAGTTCGGTACGGCGCGGGCGGGGCAGGCCGGCCCGGGCGGCGGCGGCGAGCAGGGGGTGGGCGAAGGCGGGCCAGTCGCCGGGGGCGCCGGGGGCGAGCAGGCCGTGGGCGGTGAGCTCGCCGAGCCAGCCGGTGATCCGTTCGGGGTCGGCGCCGCAGAGCTCGCCGAGCATGGGGGCGGGGCGGCAGCGGCCGGCCACGGGGGGTTCGCCGGCCGGTTCCCCGGCGCCGTCCTCGGCCCGTCCGCGGGCGGCCGGATGTTCGTGGAGTTCGGCGAGGGCGCGGGCGGTGACGAGGGCGCGTTCGCCGCCGCCGCGCAGCCACTGGGCGAGGGCGTCGGGGTAGGCGCCGCCGGGGAGCAGGGCGCGGGCGTCGGCCAGCGCGGTGGTGGCGGGTGGCAGCGGGTGGTCGCGCAGGTCGGCGAGGAGGGCGGTGAGCAGCAGCGGGTTGCCGCCGGTGGCCCGGGCGCAGTCGGCGGCGAGCGCGGCGGTGGTGCGGGCGGGGGCCAGGGCCCGGACCAGCCGGGTGGCGGCGCCGGGGGTGAGCGGGTCGAGGCGGTGGGTGTCGGTGAGGGCGGGCGGCAGGCCGCGGCCGAATCCGGGGGCCGGTTCGGCGGGGCCGTCGAGGCGTTGCTGCCGGTGTTCGGTGACCAGCAGCAGGAGCGGCAGCCGGTCGATCCGCCGGGCGACCCGGTGCAGCCAGCGGCGGGAGGGTTCGTCGGCGAGGTGGACGTCGTCGAGGGCGAGCAGCAGGGGGCCGCGGGCGGTGTGCCGGCCGAGCAGGTCCCACAGTTCGGCCTCGGCCCGGACGCATTCCCCGGGTCCCGTCCCGGGGTCGGCCGGGCGCGGGGCGGTCTCGAAGAACTGCCGGGCGGCCGCGTAGGCGCTGGCGCTCTCGTCGGCGGCGCAGCGGGACCACAGCACGACGCCGCCGCGGCCGTGCTCGCGGCGGGCGGCCTCGGCGAGCAGGGCGCTGCGGCCGGTGCCGGTCGCGCCGGTGAGCAGCAGGACGCTGCCGTGGCCGTCGCGGGCGCGGGCGGCGGCGCGGGCGATCCGGTCGAGCTGCGGTCCGCGTTCGGCGAGGGCGGGCGGGGCGTCGGGCAGGTCGGGGCCGGTGCGTGGCCGGTGGCCGTCGGCGGCCCGCCCGGGCTGCCGTCCCCGCTCGCTGACGGTGTTCATCCGCTGTCCCCTCCCCGAGGTTCCCGACCGGGCCGACCGAACGGGCACTCATCGCCGGCACGCGGGGTAAACGGCTTGACGCCACGTCAGCGTGTCGACTAGAGACACGATTCTCGCCGCAGCCGGGTCGCACGCGTACGGCGCCCCCGGGTCCATTGCCGTTTTGTTCCGTCCGGGGCCTTTCACCTGGGTGGACGCCGGCCCTCCGGTCCGGCGTCCCGGCGCGGGCGCCCGGTGGCGTGGCACTCGTCGTCGTGGTGCGGGCAGCCGATCTCGTGGTGGACCACGATGGCCGCGAGGGCGGCCCGCTGGGGAGCATGAGGTCAAGGCCGGGGGCACACCGCCGCATCCTGACCCAACCCTTGACCCGCCGCATGTCGCATCCATGCGGTGTTCCCCCGGCGTGGCCACGCCCGCCGCCCCGAGTGGCCGGGCCCGACTTCCAGGAGGGGCCAGCTTGACTGTCCTGCACACCGAGTACGACCCGCACGCCGGTACGCCGCGCGCTGCGGGCGTGCCGCGCACCGGCGGCCCGCAGCGCGCCGCCGGCACCGCCAAACACACCGGCGTCCAGCACGCCGGCACCCAGCACGCCGTCGCCCCCCACGGCAGCGCCCCGCACACCCCGACCGCGCACGCGCCCACCACCCACGGTGTCGCCCAGCACTCCTCCGCCGCCCCCCACGGCGGCGCCGCACAGCACCCGCGGGCCGCGCGCACCGTACCGCCCCAGCGGCCGACCCCCGGGCAGCGGGCGGCCGCGCCGGGACGCGCGCACGGCCAGGGCCCCGCCCAGGCCCGGATCGCCGTCCAGGTGCACGCGGCCGACCCGATCACCCGGGCCGGCGCCGAGGCCCAGCTGCGCCAGTGCCCCGGCCTCGACCTCGTGGACACGGCGGCCTCCGGCACCTCGGGCACGGTCGCGGTGCTGCTCGCCGACACCGCGGACGCCACCGCCACCGCCGCGCTGCGCCGTCTGGTGCGCGGCGGCGAGCAGCGGGTGGTGCTGGTGGTCGAGCGGATGCGCGAGGCCGAGCTGCTGGAGGCCGTGGAGTGCGGCGTGGCCGCCATCCTCTGGCGGCGGGAGGCGACCGCGGCCCGGCTGGGCCAGGCGGTGCTGGCCGCCGCCCGCGGTGACGGCGATCTGCCGGCCGACCTGCTGGGGCGGCTGATCACCCAGATGGGCCGGCTGCAGCGCAGCGTCCAGGGCCTGCCCGGGTACACCCCGCCGGGGCTGTCGGAGCGCGAGTCCGACGTGCTGCGGCTGGTCGCCGAGGGCTGGGACACCGGTGAGATCGCCGCGAAGCTGTCGTACTCCGAACGGACCGTCAAGAACGTGCTGCACGGTCTGACCACCCGTCTCCACCTGCGCAACCGGGCGCACGCCGTCGCCCACGCCCTGCGCGAGGGCTACATATAGGCCGACTCCGGCCCTCCCCCGAACCGACCGCCGCGTCCCCTCCCCCAGGGGCGCGGCGGTCGGCGTTCCCCAGGGCGCGCCGGCCTGCGCGTCACCCACCCGCCACGGTCATGAACGAGTCGCCAAGATCTCACCTGCCGGACAGCTCCGGGGACTATCAATCCGCCGTCACGCACGGCACACTTCTACGCGCGTCACCCCTCGCGGACGTGACGGTCCGTCCCATCCAGCAGTAGTTTCCCCACCCGGGAGTCGCTTCCATGTCCCTGAACCGCCGTGACTTCGTCGCCCGGTCCGCCGCCACCGCCGCCGGCGCCGCCCTGGCCGGCAGCGCCACCCTCGCCGCCGCCTCCCCCGCCGCGGCGGCCGGTCCCGACGACCTCCGGGGCAAGGGCAAGGGCAAGCGCCAGGCCTTCACCGTGATGGGCACCACCGACCTCCACGGGCGGGTGCTGAACTGGGACTACTTCACCGACGCCGTCTACGCCGACAAGGCCCACAACGAGGTCGGCCTCGCCAAGATCTCCACCCTGGCCAAGCAGGTCCGCGAGGAGAAGGGCTGGGACCGCACCCTGCTCATCGACGCCGGCGACACCATCCAGGGCACCCAGCTGACGTACTACTACGCCCGCGTCGAGCCGATCGCCACCGAGGCGGACACCGCGCCCGAGCACCCGATGGCGCTCGCCATGAACACCATGGAGTACACCGCCGCGGCGCTCGGCAACCACGAGTTCAACTACGGCATCGACACCCTGCGCGCCTTCGAGGAGCAGCTGGACTTCCCGCTGCTCGGCGCCAACGCGCTCAACGCCCGCAACGAGCGCCCCGCCTTCCCGCCGTACGTGATCCGCAAGCTCAGGCTCGGCGGCCAGGTGCTCAAGGTCGGCATCCTCGGCCTGACCAACCCCGGCATCGCCATCTGGGACAAGGCCAACGTCGCCGGCAAGATGACCTTCCCCGGCCTGGTGGAGACCGCCAGGATCTGGGTCCCGAGGATGAAGGCCGCCGGCGCCGACGTCATCGTGGTCGCCGCGCACTCCGGCATCGACGAGGCCACCTCCTACGGCGACCAGCTGCCCTGGGCGGAGAACGCCTCGGGCGCCGTGGCCGAGCAGGTCCCGGGCATCGACGCGATCCTGGTGGGCCACGCCCACAAGGAGATCCCGCAGCGCCTGGTCGTGAACAAGGAGACCGGCCGGACCGTCGTGCTCTCCGAGCCGCTGTGCTGGGGCCAGCGCCTGACCTGCTTCGACTTCGAGGTCGAGTTCGACAAGGGCGCCTGGAAGGTCGTCTCGCTGTCCGCCCGGGTGCTGAACTCCAACACCGTCCCGGAGGACCCCGAGATCGTCAACCTGATGACCGACCAGCACAAGAAGGTCGTCGCGTACGTCAACCAGGTCATCGGCACCGCCAAGGTCGAGCTGTCGATCGCCGAGGCGCCGTTCAAGGACACCCCGATCATCGACCTGATCGGCCGCGTCCAGGCCGACGTGGTCCGCGAGGCGCTCGCCGGCGGCCAGTACGCCAAGCTGCCGGTCCTCGCCCAGGCCGCCCCGTTCAACCGCAGCGCCAGGATCCCCGCCGGCCAGGTCAAGCTGCGCGACGCCGCCGGGCTCTACATCTACGAGAACACCCTGGAGGCCCGCATCCTGACGGGCGCCCAGATCAAGGACTACCTGGAGTTCTCCGCCCGGTACTACGCCCAGGTCGCCCCCGACGCCCCGGTCGACAAGGCCACCCTGACCAACGCCGGCAACACCCCGGACTACAACTACGACGCGGTGTACGGCGTCTCGTACGACATCGACATCGCCCAGCCGGCCGGCTCGCGCATCGTCAACCTCTCCTTCGAGGGCAAGCCGGTCGACCCGGCGCAGCAGTTCGTGCTCGCCGTCAACAACTACCGTGCCAACGGCGGCGGCAACTTCCCGCACGTCGCCGCCGCCCAGAAGGTGTGGGCCAACTCCGACGAGATCCGCAACGCGATGATCGCCTGGGTCAAGGCCAAGGGCGTCATCGACCCGGCCAACTTCGCCGCCGAGTCCTGGAAGCTCGTCCGCGCCGGCCAGCCGGTCTTCTGAGCCCGCCGAACGCGCTCGGCCCCCGCCGCCCCGCCGCCCACACCCGTGGCCGGCGGGGCGGCGCCGTTCCGACGGCCGCCACGACCGCGCGCACGTACTCCGGAACGTCCTCGTCCCACGCGGGCGGCTCGACATCCGTCCACACCTCGAAGAACCGCTCGACGTACCCCCGCAGCCCCTCCGGATCCGGCTCCCCCACCGGCTCCACCGCTTCCCTCCCTCACCTCGCCCTTGACCTCAACCGCACTTCACGTACCAGAGTGGTCCGCATGAACCCGGAGCCCACGGCCCACGAGGCCGACATCGCAGCGATCCACCGGCTCGTCGCCACCGTCGAGCACTCCCAGCGGATCAAGGATCCGGAGGAGTTCCTGTCGCTCTTCCACCCCGACGCGATCTGGACCACCGGCGGCGGCAAGGTCCTCATCGGCCTCGACGCCATCGCCGAGTTCACCCGTCAGGTCCTCCCCGCCGACGACTGGGACGGCCAGGTCAGCTACGAGGTGGTCCACACGCTCTTCATCCGCCCCGACATCGCCGCCGTGAAGGTCCGTCAGCTCTACACGTCCACCGCCGAGACCAGCGAGGGCACTCCTTTGTACGTCGTCTCCAAGCAGCCCGACGACCGCTGGCTCCTGACCGCCTGCCAGAACACCAGCGTCCATCCCGAGTACGCCGCCGCGTGAGAGGTCGACGGGGCCGACTTCTCACGCGGGCAGAGAATCCGGCCGGCCATCCTCCGGAAACGACCCGTCGGTGACGACGACGCCGACGGCGCAGTGGTAACAGCGGAACGTCACCTCATCGTGGCGGTACCAGTCGTGGCTTCCGCAGTCCTTCCCGCCCTTGGGGGCCATCCACATCAGGCGGAGGGGCAGTGCGGTCCGCAGGGACGTCCGCCACCGGTAGCGTGCGCGCACGGTGAACACCTCTCAGTCCTCCTTCCGCGGAGGGGACAGCACCTTCTTCACGTCCGCGGCGAACACCCTGACGGCGTCGACGGTGTTGATCCAGCTGAGGATCCAGAAGATCCCACGGCCGACGGCCAGCAGGCCGGAAACGACGATGTCCACTCGATACCTCTGTGATGAAGCCGGGTCAGCCGGGCGTGGAGCTGACGGTCAGGATGTCGACGACGAAAACCAGGACGTCCGTGCCCTTGATCTCGCCCTGACCCTGGGGCCCGTAGCCGAGGGCGGGCGGGACGGCGAACTCCAGCCGGCTGCCGGCCGACTTGCCCAGCAGGGCGGTGTCCCAGCCCTCGATGAGCTGGCCGACGCCGACCTGGGCGACGAGGGGTTCACCGCGGGCGAAGGAGCTGTCGAGGACGCCGGTGCGGTCCCAGGCCTGCAGGACGTAGTGGCAGCTCACGTGGTCGCCCTTGGCGACGGGGGTGCCGGTGCCAGCGTGGAGGGTGCGGACGACCAGCTCGGTGGGCGGGGTGCCCCGGCCGACGGCCAGGGTGGGGGTCTCGCCGAAGGCCTTGCCGGAGGTGATCGCGGGGAGCCCGCCCTCGTCGGCCGCGGCGGCCGCGGCGGGGGTGGACGGGGCGCTTTCCGGCGTCTCCTCGGCGGAGGGGGCGGCGGAGGCGGCGTCCGAGGCGTACGCGGACGGGCTCGCCCCACCCGCCCCCTGGGCGTTGTCCCCCGCGGCCGAGGCGCCGCCGCCCGTGGTGCCGCCCGTGCCACCGTCGTCCCCCA
>NZ_JBSGFD010000166.1:0-19045 GCF_053603215.1 Kitasatospora sp. NPDC004240
GCCTGTGGTTTTTTTAATCGGGGCTATTGTGCTGGCCCATGGCGAGGACGGTTTGGGGTCGGCCCGGGGCTTGAACTCCGCGCCGCCCACCTGGGTAACCACGAAGGCCGCGCGGCACCCGGCGGGTGGCGCGCGGCTCTCGTGGTGGCCGGGCCGGAGGCCGGAAGGGCTCAGCCCGGGACGGGTGCGGGCGTACGGGCCAGGTCGGCGCCGGCGCGGAAGAGCCAGTGGGCGGCGCGCCGTTGGGCGTCGTCGGCGTCGCCGGCGAGTGAGACCAGGGTGAGCGCCCGCCCGTCGGTGGAGTCGCCGGCGACCACCCGGACCGGGACGGCGGCCCGCTCAGCCCGCGCGATCACCTCGCCGACGGCCTTGCCGAGCAGGCTGGTGGCGTCGAAGCGGCCCTCGCCGGTGACCACGAGGTCCGCGCCGGCGAGGGCCGCGTCCAGCCCGAGCAGGTCGGCGACGGCGGCCGCCCCGGGCGCGATCCGGGCGCCCCAGGCGGCCACCAGGCCGTAGGCCGTACCGCCGGCCGCGCCCGCGCCCGGCTGGGACGGGTCGCCGCCCAGCAGTTCGGCGAAGCGGCTCAGCCCGCGTTCCAGCAGGGCGGCCTCGGCCTGGCCGGCCCCCTTCTGCGGGCCGTACACGGCCGCGGCGCCGGCGGGGCCGAGCAGCGGGTTGGTGACGTCGGTCAGCAGCCGGACACCGCCCGCCGGGGCGGGGCGCAGCCCGGTCAGGTCCACGCTGCCGGCGGTGACGAGCGCGCCGCCGCCGTCGGGGAGTCCGGCCCCGGAGCGGCCGCGGACGCGCAGTCCCAGGGCGCAGAGCAGCCCGGCGCCGCCGTCGGTGGAGGCGGAGCCACCGAGGGCGACGGTCAGCGCGGTGGCTCCCGCGTCGAGGGCGGCGGCGATGGCCTCGCCGGTGCCCCGGGTGGTGGCGCTGAGCGGGGCGAGACGTCCGTCCATCAGGGGCAGGCCGCTGGCGGTGGCGAGTTCGACCAGGGCGGCGCCGTCCGGGAGCAGGGCGTAGCGGCCGGTGACGGGCCGGCCGTCCGGTCCGGTGCAGCCGGGCACCTCGTGCACGGTGGTCCCGGGCCGGGCGGCGGCAACCGCGTCGAGGGTGCCCTCGCCGCCGTCGGCCATCGGGAGCGTCACCAGTTCGTCGCCGGGCCGTACCGAGCGCCAGCCGTCGGCGAGGGCGCGGGCGGCGTCGGTGGCGGTGACGGTGCCCTTGAAGGAGTCGGGGGCGAGGAGGATCCTCACGAGCCGGCCACGTGGGTGAGGTGGCGCTCGGTCATGGTGCGCAGGGTCTGCTCGCCGGGGGTGTCCCAGATCCGCTCGTTGAAGATCTCGACCTCGATCCAGCCGGTGTAGCCGGCGGCGGTGACCCGGTCGGTGAGGGTGCGGAAGTCGATGTGGCCGTCGCCGACGTGGCCGCGGCCGAGGAACGCGTCGGCGGGCAGCGGCAGGGTCCAGTCGCAGACCTGGTAGGAGGCGATGCGGCCCTCGTGTCCGGCGCGCTCGATCTGCTCGTCGAGCTGCGGGTCCCACCAGACGTGGTAGCTGTCGACGACGACGCCGACCTGGGAGGCGGGGTGGGGCCCGGCGAGGTCGAGGGCCTGGCCGAGGGTGGAGAGGACGGCGCGGTCGGCGCAGAACATCGGGTGCAGCGGCTCCAGGGCCAGCCGTACGCCGAAGTCACCGGCGTGGGGCGCGAGTTCGGCGATCATGTCGGCGACGGACCGCCGGGCCCCGGCGAGGTCGCGGCTGCCCTCGGGCAGGCCTCCGACGACCATCACCAGGGTGTCGGTGCCGAGTTCGGCGGCCTCCTCGATGGCCTGGAGGTTGTCGGCGAGGGCGGCGCGCCGCTCGTCGGGGCCGGCCGCGGTGAGGAAGCCGCCTCGGCACAGGGTGCTGACGGCGAGTCCGGCGTCGCGGCAGAGCTTGGCGGAGCGGGCGAGGCCGGTCTCGGCGACCTTGTCCCGCCACAGGCCGATCGCCGGGATGCCGGCGTCCACACAGCCCCGGACGGCCTCCGGGAGGCTCCACCGCTTGGTGGTGATCTGGTTGAGCGACAGGCGGTCGAGTCCGGTCACGGTGCCGGGCTCCTTTCGGGCGGGGAGGTTCGGGCAGGGAGATTCGGGCGGGGAGTTCGGGGTGCGGGCCGTGGTGGCCGCCCGCCCGACGGGGGGCGGCCACCACGGTCACGTACGGGTGCGGGTACCGGTACGCGTACGGGCTCAGCCGGTCGGCGCCGCGACGGCGAGGAGGCGCCGCATCCGGTCGGCCGCGCGCTCCGGGTCGGGCAGCACGCCGGCGGCGTCGGCGAGGCGGAACAGCTCCACGAGGTGGGGCACGGAGCGGCCGCTCTGCGCGCCGCCGACCATGGTGAAGTGCTCCTGGTGCCCGGCGAGCCAGGCGAGGAAGACCACCCCGGTCTTGTAGTGGAAGGTCGGCGCGGCGAACAGGTGCCGGGCCAGCGGCAGGGTCGGCGCGAACAACGCGTCGTACCGGTCGAGGTCGCCCTCGTCCAGGGCGCGCAGCGCGGCGGCGGCGACCGGGGCGATCGGGTCGAAGACGCCCAGCAGGGCGTCGCTGTGGCCGAGTTCGTCGCCGCGGATCAGCTCGGGGTAGTGGAAGTCGTCGCCGGTGTAGAGGCGGACGCCTTCGGGCAGGGCGCGGCGCAGTGCGATCTCGCGGCCGGCGTCGAGCAGGGAGACCTTGATGCCGTCGATCCGGTCGCCGTGCTCCTTGATCAGGTCGAGCACGGTGGCGGTGGCGGCGTCGAGGTCGCCGGAACCCCAGTAGCCGGCGAGGGCGGGGTCGAACATCTCGCCCAGCCAGTGCAGGATGACCGGTCGCTCGGACTGGGTGATCAGGTCGCCGTAGACCCGCAGGTAGTCGTCGGCGCCTCGGGCGGAGGCGGCCAGGGCGCGGCTGGCCATCAGGATCGGCTGGGCACCGGCGTCCTCGACGACGGCGAGCTGCTCCTGGTAGGCGGCGGCGATGGCGTCCGGTCCGTGCGGGCCGGGGGCGAGCTGGTCGGTGCCCACGCCGCAGGCGAGCAGTCCCCCGGTGGCGCGGGCCTCGGCGCCGGAGCGGGTGATCAGCTCGCGGGTGGCGCTCCAGTCGAGGCCCATGCCGCGCTGGGCGGTGTCCATGGCGTCGGCGATGCCGAGGCCGAGGGACCACAGGTGGCGGCGGAAGGCGAGGGTGGCGTCCCAGTCGACGGCGGCGGGCGCGCCGGGGGCGTTGTCGCCGAGCGGGTCGGCGACGACGTGGGCGGCGGCGTAGGCGACCCGGGAGGTCGCCGGGGCCGGGGAGGCGGGCAGCCGGAGGGGTTCGGACATCCGGTGGCGGCCGTGGCCGGGCAGGTCGATGTCGGTCAAGGTGTCATCACAATCGCTTCGGGGCGGGGCGGGCCGGGAGTCAGAGCGTCAGGTCGGGGACGGCGACGCGGCGTCCCTCGCGGGCGGAGCGCAGGCCGAGTTCGGCGAGCTGGACGCCCTTGGCGCCCTCCAGGAGGTCCCAGTGGTAGTCCGATCCGGTCACCACGTGGCGCAGGAACAGCTCCCACTGGATCTTGAAGCCGTTGTCGAAGTCCCCGTTGTCCGGCACCTGCTGCCACTGGTCGCGGAAGGACTCGGTGACCGGAAGGTCCGGGTTCCAGACCGGCTTGGGGGTGGCGGCGCGGTGCTGGAAGCGGCAGTTGCGCAGTCCGGCCACCGCGCTGCCCTCGGTGCCGTCGACCTGGAACTCGACGAGTTCGTCGCGGTCGACCCGTACTGCCCAGGAGGAGTTGATCTGCGCGGTGACGCCGCCCTCCAGCTCGAAGATGCCGTAGGCGGCGTCGTCGGCGGTGGCCTCGTACGGGCGGCCCTGCTCGTCGACCCGGGCGGGGATGTGGGTGGCGGTGTGGGCGTAGACGGAGCGGACGGGGGCGATGAGGTTGTCCAGCACGTAGCGCCAGTGCGGGAACATGTCGAGGATCATGCCGCCGCCGTCCTGGGCGCGGTAGTTCCAGGACGGGCGCTGGGCGTCCTGCCAGTCGCCCTCGAAGACCCAGTAGCCGAACTCGCCGCGCACGGAGAGGATCCGGCCGAAGAAGCCGCCGTCGACGAGCCGCTTGAGCTTGAGCAGGCCGGGCAGGAAGAGCTTGTCCTGGACCGCGCCGTTGCACACCCCGGCCTCCCGGGCGAGGGCGGCGAGCTCGATGGCGGAGGCCAGCGACTCGGCGGTGGGCTTCTCGGTGTAGATGTGCTTTCCGGCCGCGATGGCGGTGCGCAGCGCGGCCTCGCGGGCGGTGGTGACCTGGGCGTCGAAGTAGATCTCGGCGAGCGGGTGGGCGAGGGCCTCGTCCAGCGAGGTGGTCCAGTGGTCGAGGCCGTGGCGGTCGGCGAGCTCCTTGAGCTTGTGGGCGCTGCGGCCGACCAGGATCGGCTCGGGCCAGAGCACCTCGCCGTCGCCGAGCGGCAGGCCGCCCTGCTCGCGGATGGCCAGGATCGAGCGGACGAGGTGCTGGCGGTAGCCCATCCGGCCGGTGACGCCGTTCATGACGATGCCGACGACTTTGCGGGACATGGTGGGTCCTTAGGGGTCTGTGAGCAGCGGGGAGATTGTTGGTAAGCGCTTACCGAGATGTACGGTACGAGCATGCCGAACCCGAGGTCAACCAGTCGCGCCAAGCGCTCCACCGGAGCCGTGACCCTCCAGCGCGTCGCCGAGCACGCGGGGGTCTCGATCGCCACGGCCTCCCGGGTGCTCCACGGCGGCCCCCGGACCGTGGGCGAGGAGCTGCGCCACAAGGTCGAGGGGTCCGCGCGCGAGCTCGGCTACGTCTCCAACGCCCCGGCGCAGGCCCTCGCCCGTTCCTCGACCTCCGTGGTCGGCCTGATCGTGCACGACATCGCGGACCCGTACTTCGCGGCCATCGCCGCCGGAGCCATGCGGGCCGCCAAGCGGCACCGACTGATGATCATGATCGCGGCGACCTTCGGCGACCCCGAGCTGGAGATCGAGTACGTCCGTGGCCTGCGCGCCCAGCGGGCACGCGCCCTGGTGGTCGCCGGCAGCGGGGTCACCGACCCGGACCTCACCGGGCGGTTCGCCGCCGAGCTGGACGCGTTCCGGGCGGACGGCGGACAGGTCACCTGCATCGGCGGGCGCGGCATCGAACCGTCCGTCCCGCTCGACAACGGCGGCGGCGCCGAGATCGCGGCCACCGAGCTGTGGCGGCTCGGCCACCGGCGCATCGGCGTGGTCGCGGGCCCGCGCGACCTGCTGACCATCCATCAGCGGCTGGCCGGGATCCGTACGGCCTGGCACCGGCTCGGGGGTGAACTCCCGGACAGCCGGGTGGTGTTCGGCGAGTTCACCCGGTCCGGGGGCCGGGACGCGACGCTCGGGCTGTTCGCCGCCGAGCCCGGCGTCACGGCGGTGCTCGCCCTCAGCGACGTCATGGCCGCCGGGGTGCTGACGGCGCTCCAGGACGACCTCGGGCGGGCCGTCCCCGAGGACGTCTCGGTCATCGGGTTCGACGACGTGCCCTTCGCGGTGGACCTGAGACCCTCACTGACCACCGTCCGGCTGCCACTGGAGGAGGCCGGGGAACGCGCCGTCCAGCTGATCGCCGACGGCGCGCGGCCGGCCCGGCAGGCCCCGCTCGGCGTGGCGCTGGTCGCACGCGGCAGCACGGGCCCGGCGGGCGGGCCCGAGCGGAGCTGACGGGCACCGGCCCCACGGGAGCCATGAGCGAGGGCGCTACGGGAAGGCGCTGCGGGAAAGCGCTTTCCATGAGGCCGTGCCGGGCCGGTGTGCGGAGATGTCCGAGGATGTCCCTGCACACCGGCCCGGGGATCGCGGAGCGTCGACCCTCTTTCGTCGCACCGCATCACCGCCATGACGGGGCGGCCTCCGCCCGACGCGGAGGCTTGGGGAGACCCGCCACGCAACGGGGCGCAGGAGGGCGCTTCCGGCACGCCGGCCGGGCCCCTCGCAATGCCCCAACGGTTTCCAACAGACTACAACAATCCTCTGGGTTCATTTCACACATGACCGCTCACGATTTACCAACCAGTCATCGCCGTGAAACACGGCCCCGCCCACACCCGCGATCTCATGTCCCCGCGACTGCGGGACGACGGCGACGAGAGGAGCAGGGCGATGCTGGACGCACTCGGTGTCCCGGCCGCCGAGGAGGCGCTGTACCGGGAACTGCTGGGCCGACCCGACGGGACGCTGGCCGAGCTCGCGGAGGCCACCGGCGACGGCCCCTCCCGGATCCGCCGCCGGCTCCGCTCCCTGGAAGGCCGCGGGATGCTGACCCGTACCACCGGCCGACCGGTCCGCTACCGCCCCGCGCCGCCCGAGCTCGCGATCGAGGCGCTGGCCCGGCCCCGGCAGCAGGACGTCGACCGGGCGCGCCTCGCCGCCCGGCAGCTCGACACGCTCTGGCGGACGGGCGCCGGCGCACGCGGACCCGTCGTCCGGATCGTCCCCGGCGGCGCGGACGCGGCCCGGCACCTCCTTCAGGCGCAGAGCGCCGCCCGGGAGGAGGTGCTGGTCCTGGACCACCCGCTCGGCACCGCCGGTGCGGCGGTCCGGCAGAAGGAGGTGCAGCTGGACCGGATGGCCCACGGGGTGCGCTACCGGACCGTCTACGACCGCGCCTCGCTGGCCGCCGCCGGCCGGCTCGACCTCGCCCACGGCCTCGCGCGCCACGGCGAACGCGCCCGGACCGTCGACGCCCTCCCGCTGGCCCTCCTGGTCGCCGACCGCACGACCGCCCTGGTGCCGGTCGGCCTCCCGGGGCGGCGGCAGGGCCTCGCCGTCCTGGCACCCTCCCCGCTGCTCGACGCCATGGCGGCCCTGTTCGAGTCCCTGTGGGAGCGCGGCACGCCACTGCGGCCCGCCGCCCGCCCGGCCGCGGAACCGTCCGCGCAGAACGGTCGGTTGCTGCGGCTGGCGGCCGAAGGCCACACCGACGAGGCGATCGCCCGTAGGCTCGGCGTCACCCGGCGCACGGTCGAGCGCCGGATGCGACGGGTGATGGACGAGCTGGGTGCACGCTCCCGCTTCCAGGCCGGGGTGCAGGCGGCCCGCCGCGGCCTTCTCGACTGAACCGTCCGCGGGCCCGGCCCGGCTCAGCCCGCCGCGGACGCCCCGCAGGACTCACGGATCGCCAACTCCGGCAGGAGCTGTAGGTGGTGGACCGGGAAGGCGCCCTTGCCGAGCCGGCGCAGGAGCAGCCCCACCGCCTCCGCCCCGACGGACCGCTTCGGCGGCGCGAGCGCGGTCAGCGCGGGCGCGCCGAGGGCGGCGAAGACGTCGTCGTAGCTGACCACGGCCAGGTCCTCGGGCACCGAGAGGCCGTGCGAGCGCAGCAGCGGGAGCAGCTGGATGGCGTCCTGGTCGTTGTGCACCAGGACCGCCCGCACCCCGCGGGCGTGGGCCTCCGCCAGCCGCTGCGCCACCGTGGCGGTGTCCACGACGGGGGTGACGATGTCGATCACCGGTTCCGCCCGCAGGTCGAGCAGTTCGACCGCCTCCGCGTAGCCGCGGCGGATCTCGTGGGCGGTCCAGGTGTCGCGGCGGGCGACCAGGGCGATGTGCCGGTGGCCGAGCTCGCTCAGGTGGCGCAGGGCGAGGAGCACGCCGTGGCGGTGGTCGGAGGAGACGGAGTCGAGGGCCGCCGCGGGGCTGCCGGGGGCGGGCCGGCGTTCGACCAGGACGGCCGGGACCGGGAGGTCCTCCACCCAGGCCTGGTCGGCGGGGCTGTCGGCCGGCGTCCAGTTGGGGGCGAGCAGCAGTCCCTCCACGCCCGAGCGCAGCAGCTGATCGACCTGGACCCGGTCGGCGCTGGCGTCGTAGGAGGAGATGCCGAGGACGAGGTGGGACCCGGCGTCGCCGGCGGCCTCCCGCGCGCCCGCGATGACCTCGTCGAAGTACTGGCCGACGGCCGGGACGAGCAGGCCGAGGGAGGGTCCGGGGCCGGCGGGCCCGGAGGCCGTGGCGGGCGTCGCCCCGGTCGCGGCCGAGACCGAGCCGTGGGAGCGGCGGACGAGGCCGGCGTCGGCGAGCGCCGCGACGTCCCGGCGGACGGTGACGGCGGGCAGGCCGAGGCGCTCGGCGAGGTCCGTCACGCGCACCGAGCCCAGGCTCCGGACCTCGTCGAGGATCCGGGTACGGCGTTCGTCGGCCGAGATCGACATCTCACTCCCCATGCCCGCTGGCCGCCCTGGCGCGGGAATCCGCCGGGCGGACAGGAATCTACCATTCGGTCGGGTTTCGATCGGTCGGTATCCGATCGGCCGCCCGGCCGACGGGCCACGACGGAACGGGACCCGAACGGAACGGGCACGACAGCGGGTACGGCGGAACGCGTACGACGGGACGGGTGCGGCTCAACGACGTGGCGCGGCCCGCCGGGGAGTCGGGGCCGCGCCAGGTCGGGCGAGGAGGTCACGCCGGGAGCGCGGTCACCCCTGGGGCATCTCCTCGGCCGTCGTCGGGCCGAGGTCGGGGGCCTCCCGCAGCTCGATCCGGGTGCCCGGGCGGTGGAGTTCCAGCACCACGATCTCGTTGGCGCCGGCCCGCCACAGCGGCGCCGGGGCGTAGAGGGTGCGCTGCGGTCCGCGCTCCCAGTACCGGCCGAGGGCGAAGCCGTTGAGCCAGACCATGCCCTTGGTGAAGCCGGGCAGGGCGAGGAAGCCGTCGGCGGGTTCCTCGACGATGAGTTCGGCGCGGTGCAGGGCGGGCCCGTCGGCGGTGACCGGCCCGGTGAAGCGCGCAGCTGTCGGGTCGTCCAGCGGCAGGGGCCGGATCTCCCAGCCGAACTGGTACTGCTTGTCGACGCGGACGCCGCCCGAGATGCCCTTGCGGTCGTGGAGCAGGGGGCCGTAGTTGATCCGGCCCATGTTCTCGACGAGCAGGTCGAGCACCGCGCCGTCGGCCGGGACCTTGACGGGCAGGGCGGCGTCGGGGTCGTCGCGGTCGAGGACGCCGAGCGGTACGCCGTCGAGGAAGACCTGGGCGCGGTCGGCGAGTCCGTCGACGCGCAGTTCGCCCTGGTCGAGCGGGCCGCGCAGACGGGTGCGGTAGTGGATGAGCCCGGTGTTCTGGCCGAAGGCCTCCATCGGCTCGGGTTCGGGCCGGTGGTGGACGGTGGCGAGGTCGTCGAGGGAGGCGAGCAGGTCGGCGCTCGCGGTGACCGGCACGCTCTGCGGGGCGAGGCGGGCGGGCGCGGGCGGCAGGGGGTGGGGGTTGGGGCCGAGGTGGCGCTCGATCACCCGACGGAAGAGGTGGAACTTCTCCGTGAGCTCGCCGGCCTCGCCGACCGGGGCGTCGTAGTCGTAGCTGGTGGAGTCCGGCTGGAAGGATTCGCCGTCGTGGTTGGCGCCGTTCCACCAGCCGAAGTTGGTGCCGCCGTGGCCCATGTAGATGTTGACCGAGGCGCCGGCCGTCAGCAGCCGGTCCAGGACGTCCGCGCACTCCTCGGGGTCACGCCGGTGGTGCGGCGCGCCCCAGTGGTCGAACCAGCCGCACCAGAACTCCATGCCGACCAGCGGGCCGACCGGCTGGTGGCGGCGCAGGCAGGCCAGCGCCTCCTCGGGGCGCGAACCGAAGGTGCCGGTGGTGAGCAGGCCCGGCACCCGGCCGCCGAGTTGGAAGCCGTCCTCGGCGCCGTCGGCGGTGAACAGCAGGCAGTCCACACCGCGCCGGACCAGACCGTCGCGCAGGTGTTCCAGGTAGGCGGTGTCGTTGCCGTAGCTGCCGTACTCGTTCTCCACGGCCACGGCGACCACCGGCCCGCCGCGGGAGGCGAGCAGCGGCAGCAGTTCCGGGACGAGCAGGTCGAACCAGGCGTCGACGGCGGCGAGGTAGGGCGCGTTGACGCGGCGCAGCCGGACGGCCGGGTCGGCGAGCAGCCAGCCGGGCAGACCGCCGAACTCCCATTCGGCGCAGATGTAGGGGCCGGGGCGGACGATGACGTCGAGGCCGAGGTCGCCGGCGGTGCGGACGAAGGCCGCGAGGTCGCGGTCGCCGGTGAAGTCGGCCGTGCCGGGGGCAGGTTGGTGGAAGTTCCAGGCGACGTACGTCTCGACGGTGTTGACACCCATGGCGCGCAGCCGGGTGAGCCGGTCGTGCCAGAGTTCCGGGCGGATCCGGAAGTAGTGGACGGCGGCGGAGACGATCCGGTGCGGGCGTCCGGCCCGCAGGAAGGTGTCGCCGTCGGTGGTCAGGGCGGGGTGGGGGGCCGGAGCGGCCATGCGTGCCTCCGCGGTGGGCGGTCGGGAGCGAGGGATGGGTGTCCGGTGGGCGCCCGGGACGGTGGCCGGCAACGCGGTGCGGGCCGTGACGGGCGGGGTGACGAGCGCCGGTCAGTACCCTACGGTCCCGCCGATCGGCCGGTCAATCGATCGGTATAGACCACACCTCTTGATCAGAATTCGATCGAACGATAATATTTGATCAGTCCGGAAGCCGATCCATCGCTGGAGGCAGCATGTCCATCTCGGGGGAAGAGCGTCGCAGGCTCATCGTGACGGCGATCGGGGATCTCGGCGGCCAGGTCCGCCTGAAGGACCTCGCCGACCGCCTGGGCATCCCCGCGGTCACCGTCCGCCGGGACGTGGCGCTGCTGGCCGACGCGGGCCGGCTGAGCCGTTCGCACGGCTTCGTCTCGCTGGACCGCCCGGGCCCCGACCGCTCCCCCGGCACCGGGGCCGCCCTCGCCGCCGACCGCACGCTCGGCCTGCTGGTGCCCTCCGTCGGCTCGTACTTCGACGAGGTCATCGCCGGGGCCCGGGCCGCGGCCACCGCCGCCGGGGCACGGCTGGTCCTCGGCCTCGCCCCGTACGGCACGGGCGACGACCGGGTGCAGGTCGAGCGGCTGCTGGAGTCCGGGGCGGAGGGCCTGCTGCTCGCCCCCGGCCTGCTGCCGGGCCAGGACCCGGTGGGCTGCGCCTGGCTCGACGCCCTCCCGGTGCCCACCGTGCTGGTGGAGCGCCGCTCGCCCACGCCGGACGGCCCCGGCGCGCACCTGGACGCGGTCGGCTCCGACCACCGCCACGGGGTCCTCAGCGCCCTGCGGCACTTCGCCGGTCTCGGCCACGACAGCGTCCTGCTGGCCGCCCGGGGCGACTCCTGGACGGCCGAGGAGGTCCGGGCCGGGTACGCGGAGGCCACCCGGCTGCTCGGGCTCCCCGCGCTGCCGGTGCTCGACACGCTCTCGCCCGCGGGTCCGCCGGCCGACCCCGGCCTGCTGGCCGACCGGATCGCCGAGGCCGTCGCGGCGGGCACCCGCGCGGTCCTGGTCCACAACGACCAGGACGCGATCCGGCTGCCCCCGGTGCTGCGGGCGCGCGGGCTACGGGTCCCCGAGGACGTGGCGCTGATCGCCTACGACGACGTGTTCGCCGCGCTGGCCGCTCCCCCGCTGACCGCCGTTGCCCCGCCCAAGCGCGCCGTCGGCAAGGCCGCCTTCGACCTGCTGGTGCGCCGGCTGGCCGCCGGACCCGAACTGCCGGTCCACCGCGTCACCCTGCTGCCCGCCCTGCGGGTGCGCACCTCCTGCGGCGGCTGAACCACCCGGGGCCGGGAAGCCCGGGAGGGCCGGCGCGGATGCCCCCGCACCGGCCCTCGCCTGCGTACTCGCCGCGCGCGTCAGGACGCGCGCAGCGCCGCCAGGTGGCGGGCCCCCGCGCGCAACTGCGGCGCCAGCGGGGCGGCCCGGGGGTGCCAGGGCGCCTCGTACTCCCAGGCGATCCAGGTGCTGCGCGGCAGGGACCGCAGGCAGTCCGCGATCGGCAGCACGCCGGCGCCGAGGGCCAGCGGGGTGAGGTCCTCGGCCGAGGCGACGTCCTTGACCTGGACGTAGCCCAGGTGCGGCGCCAGGGCGCGGTGGGTCTCGGCCGGGCTCTCGCCGGCCAGCCAGGTGTGCAGCAGGTCCCAGAGCGCGCCGGCCGCCGGGTGGCCGACCCGGTCGAGCAGACGGGCGACGGCGGCGCCCGAGCGGTGCGAGTCGTGGGTCTCGACCAGCACCCGCACGCCGAGCAGGGCCGCCTGCGGGGCCACCTGGGTGAGCCGGTGGACCGCCCGGGCGTCCGCCGCGGTCGCGGGGCCCGGCCCGCCGTGGGGAAAGACCCGCAGGTTGCGGCAGCCGAGGTCGGCGGCGAGCCGCAGGTGGGCGAGCAGGTCCGCGACGACCGGGCCGTCCGGCCCCGGTGCGGCGACGCCGATGTACGAGGCGAGGGTCAGCGGGACGATCCCGGCGCGGGTGAACAGCCGGGCGGTCGCGTGACGTTCGGCGGTGCCCAGCTGCAGGCGCGCCGGCTGGTCGGAGGCGCAGCGCAGTTCGAGACCGTGCCAGCCGTGGTCGGCGGCGAGGCCGACGACCCGGTCGAGCGGGGTGCCGGGGAGGCCGAGGGTGGAGAGGGCGAGGGGCATGGTGCTCAGCCGCCGCGGACGACGGCGACCGTGCCGTGTGCGATGGACACCCGGTGGGTCCTGCCGTCCGGCCAGTGGAGCTCCACCTGCCAGGTGCCGCCGGGCCGGACGGTCACCTCGACTGCGTCGAGCGGGGGCAGTGCGGTGTCGGCGGTGAGCCTGGCCGCGCTGACCAGCAGGGCCGGGCCGTCGGGGAGGGTGCCGGTGAGCAGGGGCAGGGCGGCCTCGGGGCCGTACGCGGTGCCGCCGGGCACGGGCAGCGCTTCGGCCCCGGCGAAGCCGTGCAGGGCGTGGAGTTCGCTGGTGAGGCGCCCGTCGGCACGGACGACCGCGGCGAGGCCCGGGAAGCCCGGTGCGGACCCGGTCTGCCGGCCGGCGACGGCCCAGCCTCCTTCGCGGACGGGGGTTCCGGGCACGGCGCCGGTGACCAGGTGGACGCGGACCTCGTCGGCGCCGTGCGCCAGGGTGACCGAGGTGACGGTGACCCCGGGCAGTTCGCGGCCGGCGGCACGCGGGCGGGAGAGGGACGCGGCCCAGCCGGGGCCGGTGCCGAGCGGCAGGATCCGGCCGCGCTCGGTGGGTTCGCCGTCGACGAGGAGGGCGAGGTGGTTGTCGGCGGGGCCGCCGAACACCGGGCCGGTGACCGTGGAGTGGGCGAGCCGGGCGTAGTGCGGGTTGTCGGGCTGGACGGTGTCGGCGGGCTGGTCGTCGCTGCCGTGGTTGTGCAGGCGGACCACGCCATCGGCGGCGGTCGACTGGACCAGCCAGCCGGGACCGCGCAGGGCGAGCACGGTGTCCCGGATCTCGCTGGGGGCGGGCCGCTCGGGCTCCGTCCAGACCGGGTGGTCGGGCGGCAGCAGCAGGCCGAGGAGGCCGCTGCCCGCCCAGTAGGGGGAGGCGGGGCCGGAGTACGGCTGGACCAGGCGGGGTTCGGGGCCGTACCAGCCGAGGGTGAGCAGACCGCGGTCGTCGAGGGCGCCGCGGTCGAGGAAGTGGCGCAGGGCACCGGAGGCGAGGCGGCGGGTGGTGCCGGGGTCGAGCGGGGTGCGCCCGGTGAGGGCACCGGCCCACAGGGGGGCGGCGGCGGCGAAGCGGTAGGTGAGGGAGCGGCCCTGGTGGACGGGGGCACCGTCGGCGCCGAAGGTGTGGGCGTAGTCGGCGAGGTGGGCGGCGAGGCGTTCGCCGTACTCCGCCACCAGGGCGTGGTCACCGGCGAGGTGGGCGTGCAGGACGGGGTAGAGGTGCAGCGCCCAGCCGTTGTAGTGGTCGAAGGCGCGGGGGCGGCCGTCGGTGTACCAGCCGCCGCCGAGGTACCAGCGGTCGATCTTCTCCAGGCCGCGGCGGACGGCCTCGCGGGCGGCCTTCTCCTCGATGCCGGCCTCGGCGAGGAAGCCGCCGACGGAGAGCGGGAAGAGCACCCAGTTGTTGTCGTTGGGCGCGCGGTGGAGGGCGTCGGCGAGCCAGCGGCCGACGCGCTCGCGCACCCCGGCGTCGAGGCGGTCCCAGAGCCACGGGCGGGTCAGGCGCAGCGCGAAGGCGATGGAGGCGGCCTCGACCATGGCCTGGCCGCGGTCGGTGATCAGGGGCCAGGACTCGCGGTCGCCGTCGGCGAGGTCGCGTTCCGCCGTGGGGGTGCGGGTGCCGGCGTCCAGGCCCGCTGCGTAGTCCGCGAGCAGGCCGTACGGGTCGGCGCCGCCGGCTCCGGCGATGCGCAGCGCGGCGGGCAGGAAGGTGCGGGCGTAGCCCTCCAGCGCGTCGGAGCGCCGGCCCGACCAGCTGGGGCGGTCGCCGGGCAGGTCGATCAGCGCCCGGCCGGGGCTCGCGTACGGGCGGACGGCGGTGAGGAGATCGTCGGCCACCGCCTCCCAGTGGGCCCTGGTCCAGCCGGTGTGGGGGCTGAGGTGGCGGTTCTCCGGGGGCAGTGGCATGGGGGGTGCCCTTCGTCGGTGGGTCCGGGGGCGGGTGGGCCCCCGGACGGTGGCTCCTGAGGCGGAATCTAGGAACCGACTGATCATTCGTCAAGGCCATCGGATCAAATGAACTAGTTGATCAGATTGTGATGTTGCCGGAACGCGGCGGCAACGGAGAGCATTATCGCAGCTCAGCGGGCATCTATCGAGATCCGCGACAGCATCGGCCGATCGATCGGATCAGATCATTCGATCCCAATGGCTTGACTCCGATCGACGCCCTGCTCAGGATGACTGCCAGTCGCCCCCCCACCCCCCTCACGCATCCGGACCGGGCAGACCACCCCGTCAGCGGAACCGTGACCTCCCTCCTGAGGAGCCGTGCCATGCGCTCAACCCCCTCCCGTCGCAGAGCCCTCCGTGCCGCCGCCACCGCCACCGCCGCCGCGCTGTGCGCGACCCTGATCGCCGCCTGCGGCAGCGACGGGGGCGGCTCGACCAGTGCCGACGACGGCAAGCCCGTCAGCCTCACCTTCTGGGGCTGGGCCAAGGGCACCAAGGAGGTCGTGGCCGCCTTCAACGCCTCCCACCCGAACATCCAGATCACCTTCGAGGAGATCCCCGCGGGCAACGCCGGCGGCTACGCCAAGCTCTCCAACGCCGTCAAGGCCGGCAACGCGCCCGACGTCTTCAACGTGGAGTACCCGCAGCTGCCGGACTTCGTCAGCCAGGGCGCCGTCCAGGACATCAGCAAGCTCGTCGGGGCCGATCTCAAGGCCAAGTACCTGCCGCAGGCCACCGAGCTCACCACGCTCGGCGGCAAGACCTGGGCCCTGCCGCTGGACGCCGCCCCGCAGGCCTTCTACTACCGCAAGGACCTCTTCGAGAAGGCCGGCATCACCGTGCCGAGGACCTGGGAGGAGTTCCGCACCGCCGCCCAGAAGCTCAAGGCCGCCCAGCCCGACGCCCGGATCGCCACCTTCTTCCCCGACGACCCGACCACCTTCGAGGCGATGGCCTGGCAGAACGGCGCCAAGCTGTTCACCGCCGCCGGTGACGCCTGGAAGGCCGACCTGACCGGCCCGGAGACCAAGAAGGTCGCCGCGTACTGGCAGCAGCTGATCGACGAGGACCTCGTCCGCGTCCAGCCCTCCTTCAGCCAGCAGTGGACCGCCTCCCTGCAGAAGGGCGAGACCGCCGGCTACCTCGGCGCCTCGTGGGGCGGCGGCGTCCTCAAGGCCAACCTCGGCACCACCCCCGACGTCAACGGCAAGTGGGCCGTCGCCCCGGTGCCGAGCTGGGACGGCGGCCCCGCCAGCGGCATGCTCGGCGGCACCACCTTCGCCGTCTCCAAGGACAGCAAGAAGGCCAAGGCCGCCGTCGAGTTCGCCACCTGGGCCACCACCACCCCCGACGGCATCAAGGCCCGCATCGCCTCCGGCACCTCCTCCTCCTACCCCGCGGCCAACGAACTCGTGCCGGTCGCCAAGCAGGCGTTCAACACCGACTTCTACGGCGGCCAGGACGTCTACGCCGTCTACACGGACGCGGCGAAGTCCATCAAGCAGGGCTGGGGCTGGGGCCCGGCGATGGGCGTCACCAACGGCTCGCTGAAGGACTCCTTCGGCAAGGTCGCCGGCAGGAGCGGCACCATCGACGAGGCGCTCACCGCCGCCCAGCAGGCCACCCTCGCCGAGTTCAAGAACCGCGGACTGAAGGTCGCCCAGTGACCTCCCGCACCAAGGCCCCCCGCGCCGCCACCGTCAGGCGGCGCGGGCGGTACGGGGCCCCGGCCGTCCTGCTCGCCCCGTTCCTCCTGCTCTTCACGGCCTGCACGCTGATCCCGATCGGCTACGCCGTCCGCCTCAGCCTCTTCTCCGAGCACCACTCCGGCCTCGGCTTCGGCGGCACCGAGACCGTCTTCACCGGCCTCGGCAACTACACCCGGGCCCTGCAGGACGAGGCGTTCCGCGACGGCTTCCTGACCATCGCCCAGTACTGCCTGCTCTACATCCCGCTGATGACCGGCCTCGCCCTGGTCCTCGCCCTGCTGCTGGACTCCGCGCTCACCCGCGCCAAGCGGTTCTTCCAGCTGGCCCTGTTCATCCCGCACGCCGTCCCCGGCATCATCGCCGCGCTGATCTGGATGTACCTCTACACCCCCGGCATCAGCCCGGTGCTCGACGCCCTGGAAACCCTCGGCACCCAGCCCGCACCGCTCGACCACCCGCTGCCCGCCGTGGTCAACATGGCCCTGTGGCAGTGGACCGGCTACAACATGGTCATCTTCTACGCCGCGCTCCAGGCGATCCCCCGCGAGGTGCTGGAGGCCGCCGTGGTCGACGGCGCCGGCCCGCTGCGCACCGCCCTGAGCATCAAGATCCCGCTCATCCGGCCCTCGCTCGCCATGGTCGCCCTGTTCACCGTCATCGGCTCGCTCCAGCTCTTCAACGAACCGATGATCCTGCACAACACCGCACCGGGCGTCACCTCCACCTGGACCCCCAACATGTACGCCTACACCGCCGCCTTCGAACGGGGCGACTCCGGGCTCGCCGCGGCCTCGTCCGTCCTGCTCGCCGTCGCCGCCGCGGGCCTGTCCTTCATCGTCACCCGGGCCACCCGCGGCCGCTCCGAGCGGCGGAAGGAGGCCGCCGCGTGAGCACCACCCGCCCGCTCCCGCTCCGCCCGCCGGAAGGACGTCACACCGTGGGCACCTCCCCCGCCCCCGGGGCCCGCCGACGGCCCCGGACCCTCTCCGGCACCGCGGTCAACGGCGCCCTCGTCCTGGCCACGGCCTACACCCTGCTGCCGCTCGGCTGGCTGCTCACCGCGGCCGCCAAGAACACCGCCGACCTGCTCGGCGGGAACGCCCTCACCGCCGACAACTTCAACCTCGGCAGGAACCTCGGCGACCTTGCCGCCACCGGTGACGGCATCTACTTCCGCTGGTACCTCAACTCGCTGCTCTACGCCGGCTTCGGCGCCGTCCTGTGCGCCCTGGTCTGCGTCGCCGCCGGCTACGCCTTCCACGTCTACGACTTCCCCGGCAAGGAGAAGCTCTTCGGCCTGGTCCTGCTCGGCGTGCTGGTGCCCACCACCGCGCTCGCCCTGCCGATGTACCTGCTCGCCTCCGAACTCGGCATCGTCAACACCTTCTGGGCCGTCTTCCTGCCCTCCCTGGTCAACCCCTTCGGGGTCTACCTCTCCCGGGTCTTCTGCGCCGGGTACATCCCCGGCGAGGTGCTGGAGGCGGCCCGGATGGACGGCGCCGGCGAACTGCGCGTCTTCTGGTCGATCGGCCTGCGCATGGTCATGCCGGGCTTCGTCACCGTGCTGCTGTTCCAGTTCACCGCGATCTGGAACAACTTCTTCCTGCCGCTGGTGATGCTCTCCGACAACGAGCTCTTCCCGGTCAGCCTCGGCCTGTTCACCTGGAACGCCCAGACCAGGGCCTTCCCCGAGTACTACCCGCTGGTGGTGACCGGCGCGCTGCTCGCCGTCGTCCCGCTGATCCTCGCCTTCGTCCTGCTCCAGCGGCACTGGAAGGCCGGCCTGACCGCGGGGAGCGTCAAGTGAGCCCCACCGTCCACGCCGCCCCCGACCGGAGGAACACCATGCCCGACCAGCCGCCGGCCCCGGACGGCACCGCGACGCACCGCCCCCGCGCCGTGCTCGCCATGCACCGGGACCTCGCCGGCCGCCTGATCGACGACCACACCCTGGCCCGGCTCACCGCGCTGGCCGACCTCGACCCGGCCCTCGTCCTCGACGACTTCACCACCCCCGAGGCGGCCGAGGCCCTGGCCGGGGCCGAGGTGATCGTCTCCAGCTGGGGCTGCCCCCCGATCGACGAGGCCGCGCTCGCCGCCGCCCCCCGGCTGCGCGCCGTCCTCCACGCCGCCGGCTCGGTCAAGCACCACATCACCGAGGCCTGCTGGCGGCGCGGCATCCAGGTCACCTCGGCCGCCTGGGCCAACGCCCTACCGGTCGCCGAGTACACCGTCGCCGCCGTACTGCTCGCCAACAAGCAGCTCCTGCACATCCGCGAGGACTACCGCGCCCGGCGCGCCCCGTACGACTGGCAGTACGCCTACGCCGGCGCGGGCAACTACCGGCGCACCGTCGGCGTCGTCGGCGCCTCCCGGATCGGCCGCCGCGTCCTCGAACTGCTGCGCCCCCACGACCTGGACCTGCTGCTGCACGACCCCTACGTGGACGACGCCGAGGCCGCCCGGCTCGGCGCCCGTGCCGTCGGCCTCGACGAGCTGTGCGCGGCGAGTGACGTGGTCAGCGTCCACGCCCCCGAACTGCCGGAGACCCACCACCTGATCGACGGCCGCCGGCTCGCCCTGATGCGCGACGGCGCCACCCTGGTCAACACCTCGCGCGGCTCCCTGGTCGACCAGGACGCCCTGGTGCGCGAGCTCGTCACCGGGCGGCTCGACGCCGTCCTCGACGTCACCGAACCCGAGGTGCTGCCCGCCGACTCCCCGCTCTACGACCTGCCCAACGTCGTGCTCACCCCGCACGTCGCCGGCTCGCTCGGCCGGGAGCTGCACCGCATGGCGGCCGCCGCCGCCGACGAACTCGCCCGCTACACGGCGGGGCGGCCCTTCGCCCACCCCGTCCACGCCGAGGAGGCGCACCGCACCGCCTGAAACCGTGCGTCCCCCCGGTGGGCACCGGGGG